>NZ_FQVH01000050.1 GCF_900129075.1 Caldanaerobius fijiensis DSM 17918 | reverse complement strand
TCTATCACGTGGAATATCAATTTCCATTTCACCAAATTGAGTTTTTACAGTCTTTTGAGTATATCCATTTCTTGAGTTTGGAGTATCTTTATCTTTCTTCTCATACTTTTCATATCCAAGCTCTGTAGAAAGCTCTGCTTCAAGCATTTCTTGGATAGTATCTTTAAAAAGGTTTTTTAATGACGCATAAAGGTCTGGAATAGATTGAATATTGTTTTCACTGATGAAATTTTTTAATTGTTCCTTTGTCAAAATTGACATTTTTAAAAACCTCCTTCTCGGTTTGTTTTATTTTTGAATTCTTACCAAGAAAGAGGTTTTTAATCATTTTACACAAAATTTTTTACAGTCTCGAAATTGTCAAAGATATTTATATGATACGTCTTAATAAATCTGAAATAGAACAACTCACACGTTAAGTAGTTTACCAATTGATTCCTATATGTGTATAATAATTTATTACTAAATTCGCATTTTCTTATTTTACCAGTTACCCACAAAGTTATCAGAAAGTTATACACAGTTTATATATAAACAAAGAGGTAAGCCTTCATTTATGTGGCTTGCCTCTTTTTGAATTTAGGGCTGGTGAATTTTTTCTTCGGCAACCTATTTTGTATTCAAATAATTTTGTATCATTCAAATTACGAATCACAGATGCGTAAAAAAGTTGTTGCTTTTTTCTACATTAGAGAGTATAATGTAATAAAAATGAATTTTTATTCATTATTTATTATTATTTATGCGAAAATTACGACTGTTTATCGTATATATTGTGTCTTATAATGCATAAATATTAGATAAAAAACCATTGTAATTGGACGAATATTGTTATACAATTTATAGGATATAAAAGGAAAGGGGGTTAACCATGATAAAAGTAGGCGTTATAGGAGCTACCGGATATACCGGTGTTGAACTCATAAGGATTCTGGCGCGGCATCCCGAAGTTGAGATCGTCGGCGTCACTTCTAATAATTACGCTGGAGCAGAGTATAGTGACCTCTATCCAAGCTTAAAAGGCTACTTTGACCTTAAGTGCGAAGAACTACATACAGAAGAGCTGATAAAAAAATCAGATGTAATATTTTCGGCGTTACCTAATGGCCATGCCCATCAGCTAGCGAATGAAGTTGTGGCGAAGCACAAAAAACTTATAGACCTCAGCGCTGATTTTCGCTTTGATGATCTTTCTGTGTACGAAAAATGGTATGGACCCGTTCCTTCGCTGGACGACCGCATAAAGAGGGTATACGGCCTTCCTGAGATACACAGGCTGGATCTTAAAGGCGCCAATGTGGTAGGAAATCCGGGCTGTTATCCCACAAGTGTTATATTGGGATTGGCTCCTGCCCTCAGATGTGGGCTTATAAAACCGGAGGGAATTATCATCGACTCTAAATCAGGGGTGTCTGGAGCAGGACACAGTCCCACTCTTAATAATCTATATGCAGAATGCAATGAGAGCATAAAAGCCTATGGCGTTGCTCGTCACAGGCATACTCCGGAGATCGAACAGGAATTAAGTTATCTTGCAGGCAGCGATATTAAAGTGACATTTACGCCCCATCTTGTGCCCATGACGAGAGGTATTTTGAGCACTATTTATTGCGATTTAAAAGACGGCTTCACCATTCAATCGGTAAGAGAAACCTATAGGGAGTTTTACAGCAAGGAGTTTTTTGTAAAGGTGCTGGGAGATGGGCAATATCCACGCACGAAAGATACCTACGGTTCAAATAATTGCCACATCGGATTAGCCTATGATGAACATACAGGTAAGCTGATCATCATATCGGCTATAGACAACCTGGTGAAAGGGGCATCAGGTCAGGCAGTTCAAAACATGAATTCACTTTTTGGTTTGCCTGAGGATACGGGACTGGATTTTCCAGCCATCTATCCCTGATTTATGACAACCTATTGCGAGAGGAGAGTAGTTATGGATGTCATATTCAATGAAGGTGGTGTTACAGCTCCCAAAGGCTTTTTAGCGGCAGGAGTGCACTGCGGTATTAAAAAACACAAAAAAGACCTGGCGGTGATTTATTCGGAGGTTCTGGCTACGGCAGCGGGGGTTTTTACTACCAATAAGGTAAAAGCAGCGCCTGTGCGCATCACAATGGAAAACCTCAGCGACGGCAAAGCACAGGCTATTGTAGTCAACAGCGGAAATGCCAATGCCTGCACCGGTGAGAGGGGTTTAAAGGATGCCAGAAAAATGGCCGAGCTGGTTGCACAGAAGCTGGGTTTGAATCCCCATGATGTAGTCGTAGCCTCAACGGGTGTCATAGGTGTCAGCATGCCGATGGATAAGGTGAGGCAGGGTATTGAACAGTGCTGCAAGAGCATAAGCGTTTATGGAGGAGCTGATGCCGCCACAGCGATAATGACGACAGATACCTTTAAAAAGGAAATGGCTGTAAAGCTTGAGATCGGCGGAAAAACCGTCACGATAGGTGGCATGACCAAAGGCTCGGGGATGATACACCCGAATATGGCGACTATGCTTTGTTTTATCACTACCGACGCCAATATTGAGGCAAAAGCCTTAAAAAAAGCTCTTAAAGATGCAACTGCTAAATCTTTTAACATGATAAGCGTAGACGGCGACACCAGTACCAACGATATGGCGGTGGTGCTGGCTAACGGCCTTGCGGAAAACCAGCTTATAACCTGTGGAACAGAGGACTATGAGTTATTTTACAAAGGATTTGAAACAGTGTGTATAGAGCTGGCAAAGATGATGGCAAGAGACGGCGAAGGTGCCACCAAATTTATAGAAGTGCAGGTAAAAAACGCGCCGGATGAAATAAGTGCTGTCAAGGCTGCAAGGGCTGTTACCAGATCCAATCTGGTTAAGACGGCTATTTTTGGCGAAGACGCCAATTGGGGAAGGATTATATGTGCAGTAGGGTATTCAGGTATAGATTTTAACCCCGATCTTGTAGACATCTATATATCCAGCAGAGCAGGAGAAATGATATTGGCTGAAAATGGTATGGGACTTAACTTCTCGGAAGATAAGGCCAAAGCAATCCTCTCGGAGAAGGATATAAAGGTTATCGTGGATTTAAAGCAGGGAGATGGCTGTGCTACGGCCTGGGGTTGTGACCTTTCTTATGATTATGTAAAGATAAATGGGAGTTATAGGACATGATGGCGCTTATGGAGGAGAATAGTATTATGGAAGCAATTGAAAAAGCCAATATACTGGTTGAGGCTTTGCCCTACATCAAGAACTTTCGGGGTAAGACATTTGTCATAAAGTACGGCGGTAACGCCATGGTAAATGAAAAGTTGAAGCAGATGGTAATGAAGGATATAGTGCTGTTGAAGCTGGTCGGCATCAATCCTGTTGTAGTCCACGGGGGCGGGCCGGAGATCAACGATATGCTAAAAAAACTGAATAAAAAACCTCAATTTGTCAATGGCCTTAGGGTTACCGATAGGGAGACCATGGAAGTGGTCGAGATGGTGCTGACAGGCAAAGTAAATAAAGAGATCGTTTCATTTATAAACAGCTATGGCGGTAAGGCTATCGGTTTAAGCGGCAAAGATGGAGGGCTTATAACCGCCGAGAAAGACCTTACCAATGGCGATATAGGCTTTGTGGGATATGTAAAAGCTGTCAATACAGAGATAATCGATCTTCTGGTAAAGCAGGGTTATATTCCCGTTATAGCCCCTGTAGCTATTGGCGAAGACGGCGAAACCTACAATATAAACGCAGATACTGTGGCAGGAGAAATAGCGGGAAGCCTGGGCGCAGAAAAGCTTATAATGCTTACAGATGTGGAAGGGATATATAAAAATTACGCCGATAAGAATTCTCTTATCTCTTCTCTGGATATAGAGACCGCTTTAAGATACATTGACGACAGGATCATAGACGGTGGTATGATACCAAAGGTTTTGTGTTGCATAAATGCCATAAAGAAAGGCGTCAAAACAACTCATATAATAGATGGACGCATGCCCCATTCTATTCTTTTGGAGATATTTACAGATGAAGGAATAGGGACAATGGTTGTCCGGTGAGGAGGATTTATGATGGGTTACATTGAGATGGGGAAACAGTATGTTATGAACACGTACAACAGGTACCCCATTACACTGGTAAAAGGGAAAGGTGCTCTGGTATACGATGAGCAGGGAAACGAATACCTGGATTTTGTAGCTGGCATAGCGGTTAACAATCTGGGCCACTGTCATCCTTCTGTGGTGGCAGCCATTAAAAAACAGGCTGAGGACATGATACACTGCTCAAACCTGTACTGGAATATGCCTCAGGTTGAATTGGCCAGACTTTTGGTGGAGAACTCCTTTGGCGATAAGGTCTTTTTCTGCAACAGCGGTGCAGAAGCCAATGAAGCGGCGATAAAGCTGGCGAGAAAGTATTCAAAGAAAAAATACGGTGAGCATAAATACGGCATCATCACCATGCAGCAGTCTTTTCACGGCAGGACACTGGGTTCATTGACCGCTACAGGGCAAACCAAGTATCAGGCAGGGTTTGAGCCGCTTATAGAGGGATTTAAGTATGTGCCTTTTAACGATTATGAGGCATTAAAAGATGCCATAGATGAAAATACCTGCGCTGTCATGCTGGAGCCTATACAGGGCGAGGGCGGCATATATGAAGCGGACCCCGATTATTTGCAAAAGGTAAGAAGATTGTGCGATGAAAAGGGGCTTCTGCTGATATTTGACGAGGTACAGTGCGGCATGGGCAGGACAGGCAAGCTCTTTGCCTATCAACACTATGGAGTGCAGCCCGACATCATGACGCTGGCTAAGGCCATTGCGGGAGGGCTTCCACTAGGAGCTATGGTAGCCACTGATGAGGTGGCATCAGGATTTAAGCCTGGCGATCATGCATCCACATTTGGGGGCAATCCTGTGTCCTGCGCGGCAGGCGTAGCTGTAATGAAGGAATTGTTAGGAGGTGTCATTGATAATGCCAGAGAAGTTGGAGAGCACCTCAAGTCACGCTTGTTACAGCTAAGAGAATCCCATCCTGTCATAGTGGATGTAAGAGGAAAGGGACTTATGCTGGGAATACAAATGGCTATGCCTGACGTAACTGCTATCATAAATGGGGCCATGGAGAAGGGCCTGCTGGTCTTATCTGCCGGGCATAGTGTGGTGAGGATGGTTCCTCCCCTTGTCATAACGAAGGATGATGCAAATAAAGCTGTGGATATTTTAGAACAGGTACTAACAGAAATGGGGGTTTAGAATCATGAGGGCTTTTCTTGTACTGGAAGACGGCAGTATCTACGAGGGGGAGTCTTTTGGAGCCTGCGGTACTACTGTGGGAGAGGTCGTATTCAATACAGGCATGACAGGTTATCAGGAGATACTTACAGACCCTTCTTATGCCGGGCAGATCGTCGCCATGACGTATCCGCTTATAGGGAATTACGGTATAAACGATGATGATTCCCAGTCAAACGGCCCTAAAGTCAGAGGGTTTATTGTAAAAAAACTGGAGGATAGGCCTGTAAATTTCCGGTCAAAGATGACTTTAAGGGATTATTTAGAAATCCACGGCATAATAGGCATTTCCGGAATAGATACCCGCTCGTTGGTGAAAAAGATACGGTCTTCTGGCACAATGAAAGGCCTTATAACCACCGATGAGTGCAGTTTAACTGATATGGCCCGATTATCGTCTGCCATGAGTGGCGATTTATTACAATATGTCAGCACTAAAAAGCCCTATCGCATAGAGGGCAATGGCAGGCGAATGGCGGTAATAGATCTGGGGATCAAAAAAAACATATTGAAGAACTTTGCAGACCTGGGCCTTGACATGGTGGTTTTCCCGTACAATGCCACGGCATCCCAGGTCATGGAAGCACAACCCGACGGCCTATTTTTAAGCAATGGGCCGGGAGACCCGAAGGATGCTCGGGATGCTATTAAGCTGGTTGCCCAACTTAAAGGCAGATTACCTATTTTAGGTATCTGCCTCGGGCATCAGATTATATCACTAGCTTTAGGGGCAGATACCTATAAACTCAAATATGGCCACAGAGGCTCCAATCATCCTGTAAAGGATTTGAGAACAGGAAAGGTTTATATCACATCGCAAAATCACGGCTATGCCGTTGACATAAATACTATTGGTACCGATATGGAAGTCACTCATATAAATCTCAATGATAAAACCGTTGAAGGTGTAAAACACAAATATCTTCCTATATTTTCTGTACAGTATCACCCGGAAGCTTCACCGGGACCAACCGATTCAAGATATCTTTTCAAAGAATTTTTCAATTATCTCGTGTAAGGGGATGTTATTTTGCCGATTAAAGATGGAATAAACAAGGTATTAGTCATAGGATCAGGACCGATAGTTATAGGTCAAGCAGCAGAATTTGACTACTCTGGTACCCAGGCCTGTAAGGCTTTAAGAGAAGAGGGTATAAAGGTGGTGCTGGTCAACAACAATCCTGCTACCATTATGACCGATGAAAACATAGCAGACAGCGTGTACATTGAACCGCTGGATGTGGATACCATGTCCAAAATCATAGAAAAAGAGAGACCTGACGGCATACTGCCTACCCTTGGAGGTCAAACTGGATTGAATCTGGCTGTGGAATTAAAAGAAGCTGGGGTGCTGGACAGATTCGGTGTTAAGCTTTTAGGCACATCCATTGAGTCCATAAAGAAGGCAGAGGACCGCCAGATGTTTAATGACCTTATGAATGAGCTGGGCGAGCCCATTGCACCGGGCAGGATTGTGCGCAGCCTGGAGGAAGCGCTTGAGTTCAGCCATGAGGTAGGATACCCTCTTATAATAAGGCCTGCTTACACCCTTGGCGGTACAGGAGGGGGTATAGCTTACACCGAGGAAGAGTTTATAGAGATTGTATCGGTTGGCTTGAAATTGAGCATGGTTCATGAGGTCTTAATTGAAAAGAGCCTCTATGGGTGGAAAGAAATCGAGTATGAGGTAATGAGGGATAGCAATGATAACTGTATAACCATATGCAATATGGAAAACTTGGATCCCATAGGCGTTCACACAGGGGACAGCATCGTGGTAGCACCTTCTCAGACGCTGTCCGACATGGAGTACCAGATGTTGCGGTCGGCCAGCTTAAAGATAATAAGGGCTCTTAAAATCGAAGGCGGGTGCAACATACAGTTTGCCTTAAATCCCAAAAGCTTTGAATACTGTGTGATCGAAGTAAATCCGAGGGTGAGCCGTTCCAGCGCTCTAGCATCAAAAGCAACAGGGTATCCCATTGCCAGAATGGCGGCTAAAATAGCCGTGGGATTGACCCTTGATGAGATAACCAATCCTGTGACGGGCAAGACCACAGCGTGCTTTGAACCTGCTCTTGATTATGTAGTCACAAAAATACCCAGGTGGCCTTTTGATAAATTCTATACAGCTGATAGGACCATAGGTACCCAGATGAAGGCAACCGGCGAGGTCATGGCCATAGACAGGACCTTTGAGGCATCTCTGCAGAAAGCGATAAGGTCTCTTGAGATAAAGGCTTACGGGTTAAAGTTGAAAGACAGCGGCAATTGGTCTGATGATGAAATATATTATAAATTGAGCTATCCCAATGACATGCGCATATTCTACATCGCAGAGGCCCTAAGGCGGGGTTGGACTATAGAGCGTATACACGATATCACCAGAATTGATATATGGTTTCTGGATAAGATACAGAATATCGTAAATTACGAGGCTGTTTTAGCTGATAAATGGAACGATGAGGCAGTGCTTAAAAAGGCAAAGGAAATGGGATTTTCCGATAGGATGATAGCAGAACTGGCGGGAGTAAGCGAAAGTGATATAAGGTCCAAGAGAATAGAACATGGTATTGTTCCTGTTTACAAGACGGTGGATACCTGTGCGGCGGAATTTGAGTCGGTTACGCCCTATTACTATTCAACCTATGAGCAGGATGACGATGTGGCGGTTAGAAAAGAGCCCTGTGTCCTGGTAATAGGCTCAGGACCCATCAGGATAGGCCAGGGCATAGAATTTGATTATTGTTCAGTTCACGCCGTATGGGCTTTAAAAGAAGCGGGCGTGAGAGCCATCATCGTAAACAATAATCCCGAGACGGTAAGTACCGATTTTGATACAGCCGATGAGCTGTATTTTGAGCCGTTGACCTTTGAGGACGTAATGAATATTGTGGACAAAGAAAAACCCATGGGTGTGCTGGTGCAGTTTGGCGGCCAGACTGCGATTAATCTGGCCAAAGAACTGGCCAAGGAAGGCGTGACTATCCTGGGCACGCAACAAAAGTACATCGATATCGCTGAAGACAGGGAAAAGTTTGCAGAGTTTCTCAAAAGCCTGAATATTCCCCAGTCTGCGGGAGATTATGCCACCAGCGTTGAAAGCGCGCTGGATGTGGCTAAAAGGTTGGGATATCCGCTGCTGGTGAGGCCTTCCTATGTAATAGGAGGACAGTCCATGGAGGTGGTGTCAGGGGAAAAAGAGCTTATAAGCTATGTGGAAAATGCCATGAGGATATCGCCAGGCCTACCTATTCTCATAGACAGGTATATTGATGGCAAAGAAGTGGAAATTGACGCTATAAGCGACGGCGAAAACACATTGATAGCAGGCATCATGGAACACGTAGAGAGGGCGGGGGTACATTCCGGCGACAGCTTTGCTGTATACCCTGCGAGGACGTTAACGGTAGACGAAAAAAGCCTTATAGTAGAGTACACAAAGAAGATATCAAAGGCCCTTCACGTAAAAGGCCTAATAAATATCCAGTATGTGGTAAAAGGCGGCAGGGTATACGTCATAGAAGTAAACCCTCGGGCATCCCGTACCGTTCCTATACTGAGCAAGGTCACAGGAGTGCCTATGGTGAACATAGCCGTAAATGTAGCTCTAGGTAGGACGCTAAAAGAGATGGGATATCCCGACGGATTGTGGCCAGAACCGGATTATTACGTCATAAAGGCGCCCGTTTTTTCCCATCAGAAATTGTCAGGAGCCGACCTGGTCATGGGGCCTGAGATGAAATCCACCGGTGAGGCATTAGGGATTGATGTCAATTTTGCAGCGGCGCTTTATAAGGCATTTAAAGGGGCAAAAATGGATTTCCCCGTCAATAAAAAAATTTTTGTATCCATTTCTGATAACTGCAAAAAAGAAGCTGTATCCCTTGTTGCCAGGCTGGTTTCAATGGGTTATAATATATTTGCGTCAAAAGATACTCATAAGGCCCTTCAGAAGAGTGGTATAGTATCTCAGTGTTTTGACATAAAAGAAGGTGATGGCCTGAAAAAGGTAATAGATATGATCAGAGAGGGCTCTATAGATTTTATTATAAATATACCTACAAAAGGCAAAGATGCGAAGACATCAGGATTTAAACTGAGAAGGGCATCGCTCCAATACGGTGTACCTTGTATGACGTCACTGGATACCGCCAGCGCGTATTGCTATGTACTTCAAGAGATGCAAAAGGGCCTTGATGTCAATTATTACTCCATGAGCGAATACAGCAATATAAGGCAAATGGGAACGCGTAAAGAAGCATAGGCACAAGGACTATTAATAAAAGGATGGTATATGATGAAAGGCGAACACATCATAAAAGACCTTATAAACAGATATCCTGCTCTGGCTTCTTGTGAGGATGACATAAAAAAGGCATGCGAAATGATTATTGAGTGCTATAGATCAGGGGGCAAGCTGCTTATATGTGGCAATGGCGGCAGCGCTTCAGATGCCCTGCACATAGTGGGAGAACTCATGAAGGGATTTATGAAAAAGCGGAGTGTCCCTGAGCAGTTTAGATCCACGCTTATAGAAAAGTATCCGGATGAAGGGCGTTTTATAGCAGATAATCTACAGGGGGCACTTCCGGCTATAGCCCTGGTAGAATCATCAGCACTTATAACGGCTTTCATCAATGATGTATCTGATGCGATGGTCTTTGCACAACAGGTTTATGGGTTGGGGAAGAGCGGCGATGTATTGCTTAGCATAAGTACGTCGGGCAACTCTAAAAATGTCCTTTACGCCGTAAAGGTGGCAAAGGCTATGGGCTTAAAAACCATAGGTCTTACGGGGAGAGATGGTGGCAAGATGAAGGACTTTTGCGATGTATCCATAGTGGTGCCCGGCGCTGATACGCCACAGATACAGGAATATCACCTTCCTGTATATCACGCCATATGTATGGTGGTAGAAGAAGAGTTTTTTGATATATAGCATGGAGTGTTATGATATGGATTTAATAGTGGAGTTGGGCAAAAGGAGTTATCCGATAATTTTTTGCGATATAGACGAGGCTGGGCAGAGGTTGACGGAATGCGTAAAGTCGAAGAAGTTTATGGTGATAACTGATGACAATGTGGAGAAGTATTACCTTAAAGATATATGTCGTTCTCTTGAATCGCAGGGCTATGAAGTGGTGACATCTGTCATACCAGCCGGTGAAGAGAGTAAAACCATGGAAACTGCCAAAGGCCTGCTGCAGCAAGCGCTAAAATATGGCCTGGACAGGACCTCATGTATTGCAGCGCTGGGTGGGGGAGTGGTAGGAGACATATCAGGTTTTGTGGCGGCGACCTATATGAGAGGGATTGATTTTGTACAGATACCTACCACATTGCTTGCTCAGGTAGATAGCAGTGTAGGCGGGAAAGTGGCTGTAAACCTTCCAGAGGCCAAAAATATCGTAGGAGCTTTTCATCAGCCCAGGGCGGTAATAGTGGATGTAAAGACATTAAAAACCCTTCCAGAGCGGGAACTAAAGACAGGTTTGGCTGAAGTGATAAAGTACGGCGTTATAAGGGATAAGGGATTCTTCCAGTGGCTGGATATCCATATGGAGGATTTGCTGGCATTGGACATGGAGGCATTAAAGTACGCTATAAAGCGCTCCTGCGAGATAAAAGCAGAGATAGTGGGCCAGGATGAAACGGAGCAGGGCTTAAGAGCGGTCCTGAATTTTGGTCACACCCTGGGACATGCCCTGGAGGCTTTAACGGACTACAAAAAGTACACCCACGGCGAAGCGGTAGCCATAGGCATGGTTTATGCGTCAAAGATCGCTTTAAACCGCAAGATGATATCCCAACAATTTTACGATGAGATATTAAAACTTATTAAAAAGGCGGGACTGCCTACGGTCTTTGATGATTTTCCCTTTGAAGAGGTGTTGAACAAGCTGACCAGTGACAAAAAAGCCTATAATGGCAGGATCATATTCGCATTAGTTGACGAGAACAGGAATTTTATTAAAGCAGAAATACATCCCGATGAGATAAAAAGCGTCCTTTATTAAGGGCGCTTTTTTTCTTGACTATTGTTTAGACATATTATATAATGAGCATATACCGATATAGGAATATAACGATTACTAAAGCAGGTGAGATATGTGAAAGATCTGGTCGATTTTTTTAAAATATTATCAGATGAAACCAGGCTCAGAATAATAGTTCTGCTGTACAAACAGAAGCTATGTGTATGCGATATATGCAATATTCTGGAGCTGCCACAGCCTAAAGTATCCAAGCATCTGGCAAAACTCAGGGACAATGGGCTGGTAGAGGACAGCAGAAAAGAGCAATTTGTCTATTATTCGCTGCAATTAAAGGACTTTCAGAGAAATATAATAGAGGAGATTGTGAGCAACGCGGAAAATGATCCAGTGATTAAAGCGGATTTGGAGAAACTTGCACGGCAGGCGTGTTTTAAAAAGTGAGAGGAGGAAAAGTGAAAGACAAGCGGTGTAATGTCAAGTAGAATTTTTTGGAACCTTGAAAAATAAAGGCCTCAAAAACTCTAAAAAAGGCAACACTTAATAAACCCACCACATATTGGATAATAATGGAAGGAAACTTAGCTGATATTCAGTTAAATGTATTTACTAAATCTATCCATTACCTCCCGGTTGGTAGATTTGGCCTTTGCTCAGCAAGGCAAAGACCAGTCTTACAAGCTTACGTGCCGTTAAGACGAGGGCTCTCTTATGCTGGTGTTTGGTAACCTCATTGTACTTCTTGCAGTAAAAATCAGCATACTCTTTTGCGTGTATCCTTACGCAATTGGCTGCT
>NZ_FQVH01000049.1 GCF_900129075.1 Caldanaerobius fijiensis DSM 17918 | reverse complement strand
TCGTCTTCCCATGATCAACATGCCCTATCGTCCCTATATTTACATGGGGCTTCGTTCTCTCATAACGTGCTTTTGCCATCTCTTTTCCTCCTATCTATCTTTTAATATTTGGTCAGCAATATTTTTAGGTACTTCTTCATAATGGTCAAACTGCATTGTATACGTACCGCGTCCCTGGGTCCTTGACCTCAAATCTGTAGCATATCCAAACATCTCGGCAAGCGGCACGTATGCTCTTATAACCTGAGCACCAGCTCTGGGCTCCATACCCTCAATTCTCCCTCTTCTGGAATTAATATCTCCCATTATATCGCCCATATACTCTTCAGGCACTACAACTTCAACCTTCATAACAGGTTCCAGAAGAACAGGATCTGCTTTTTTCATACCATCTTTAAATGCCATAGATGCAGCAATCTTGAAAGCCATGTCCGAAGAGTCTACTTCATGGTATGAACCATCGAATAAAGTAACACTTACATCTACAACTTCGTATCCTCCAAGCACACCGCTTTGCATGGCTTCCTGCACACCTGCATCGACCGCAGGTATAAACTCTTTGGGGATTACACCACCGACTATCTTATTCACAAACTCATAGCCCTGGCCTCTTTCTCTTGGTGCCAGTTCAAGCCATACATGTCCATACTGTCCATGTCCACCAGACTGTCTTATAAACTTGCCTTCTACTTTTACCGGTTTCTTGATAGTTTCTTTGTACGCAACCTGTGGCTTTCCGACATTGCATTCGACTTTAAATTCGCGCTGCAATCTATCTACAATAATCTCTAAGTGCAACTCACCCATACCTGCTATTATGGTCTGTCCCGTTTCCTGATCCGTATATGTTCTAAATGTAGGATCTTCCTCTGCTAATTTCTGCAATGCAATAGCCATCTTCTCCTGGGCATCTTTAGTCTTAGGCTCAATAGCCACATGTATAACAGGGTCTGGAAATTCCATGGACTCCAGCACAATTGGGTGTGCTTCATCGCAAAGGGTATCGCCTGTTGTAGTGTCTTTCAAACCTACAGCAGCTCCAATATCGCCCGTGTACATCTCCGGCAATTCAGAGCGATGGTTTGCATGCATCTGCAATATCCTTCCGATACGCTCTCTTTTGCCTTTCGTCGAATTATACACATACGTACCTGACTTCAGTGTGCCAGAATAAATCCTTATAAATACCAGTTTTCCTACAAAAGGATCTGCCATTATCTTAAAAGCCAGAGCAGAAAGCGGCTCATCATCGCTTGCCCTCCGCTCAACCTCTTCATCGCTATCGGGCAACATGCCTTTTACTGGTGGAATATCAACAGGTGACGGCAAGAAATCAACTACTGCATCCAATAAAGGCTGCACACCTTTATTTTTATAAGCAGAACCGCACAAAACAGGGACAAGTTCCACATTTATAGTCCCTTTTCTTATAGCCGCAATGATCTCTTCGTTAGTAAGCTCTTCTCCTTCTAAATACTTCATCATCAGCTCTTCATCTTGTTCGGCTGCAGCTTCTACCAGCTTCACCCTATACTCCTCAGCCAACTCTTTCATATCGTCAGGAATTGGCTGCTCCTCTATAACCGTACCAAGGTCATCCTCATAAATGAGCGCCTCCATCTTTATCAGGTCCACTATACCTTTAAAAGTATCTTCTTTCCCTATAGGTAATTGAATGGCAACCGGATTGGCATTCAATCTCTTTTTTATCTGATCTAACACGTTATAGAAGTCAGCACCCATTATATCCATTTTATTGACAAAGGCAATCCTTGGCACATGATATTTATCGGCCTGCCTCCACACCGTTTCAGACTGAGGCTCAACGCCTCCCTTAGCACAAAATACAGCAACAGCACCGTCCAATACTCGCAATGACCTTTCAACTTCTACAGTAAAGTCCACGTGTCCAGGCGTATCGATAATATTAATCTTGTGCCCTCTCCATTGGCAGGTTGTAGCGGCTGATGTAATAGTTATACCTCTCTCCTGCTCCTGCTCCATCCAGTCCATCGTGGCAGTGCCTTCATGAACTTCGCCTATTTTATGAACTTTTCCTGTATAAAACAGTATTCTTTCTGTAGTAGTTGTTTTACCGGCGTCAATATGAGCCATTATCCCTATATTGCGAACTTTCTCCAATGGGAACTCTCTAGGCACAACAATCCTCCTTTCCACCGATACATACTACCATCTGTAGTGTGCAAATGCCTTATTTGCTTCTGCCATTTTATGCGTATCTTCTTTCTTTTTCACGCTGGCACCTGTATTGTTTAAAGCATCTAATATCTCTGCAGCCAATTTTTCTTGCATATTTCTGCCTTTTCGCTCTCTCGCGTATTCCACCAGCCATCTTATGCCCAACGACTGCCTTCTCTCAGGCCTTACTTCCATAGGCACCTGATATGTGGCACCGCCTACCCTTCTAGGCCTTACCTCGAGAACAGGCATCACATTATTTAACGCCTCTTCAAAAACCTCCACAGGATCCCTTCCTGTTCTCTCTCTAATTATATCAAACGCACCGTATACAATTTTTTGAGCCAGGCTCTTTTTGCCATCGTACATGGTCTTATTAATAAGTTTCGCAACCTTATAACTACCATAAACGGGATCCGGAAGTGTCGAATGGCGCCTTTTATAACCCTTTCTCGGCATCCATTTCCCTCCTTTATTTTTTTGGTTTTTTCGCACCGTATTTGGATCTGCCCTGGAATCTGTTGGCAACTCCTGCAGCGTCAAGGGCTCCTCTTATTATTTTATACCTTATACCAGGTAAGTCTTTAACCCTTCCTCCTCTAACCAGCACTACTGAGTGTTCCTGCAAATTGTGCCCTATACCAGGAATATATGCTGTAACCTCCACTCCATTTGTAAGTCTTACCCTTGCCACTTTTCTGAGGGCGGAGTTGGGTTTCTTCGGTGTTATAGTCTTTACAACCGTACACACACCTCTTTTTTGCGGATTGCCTTGAAGCGCCGGAGAATCGGATTTTTCAGCAATCTTTTTTCTTGCTTTCCTTACTAACTGATTTAATGTTGGCATCCATCACACCTCCTTCCAAGTAAAAGCTATCAACAAAAATTACCCCGTATGGGGTAATTTTTGTTATTTCAATACAGCAATAGATGCTGCACCCACATCTATACCGCATAATTCCCCTAATTCCTTCATAGTATCTATATACAGGATATTTATATCTTTCTCTTTACACAATTCTATAATTTTATCTACTACATGATTTTCAGCATCTCTTGCTATATACACTTCTTTAGCAAGACCCGCCTCAATTGCCTTTCTTGTTTGTTTAGCACCTATTGCCAGCTTTGCATTCTTTAACAACCGAAGTGGCTGATCAGACATTTATTATATCCTCCCTCGCAATTTACACACTTAGATATTGTACCACCTCGTTTATTGTCTGTCAATATCATTATCCGCATTTGTCTTTATATTTATATTTCTATACCTGGACAATCCCGTACCTGCCGGTATAAGCTTTCCTATAATTACATTTTCTTTTAAGCCAATGAGCGGGTCTAATTTTCCTTTTATAGCCGCATCTGTCAAAACTCGCGTGGTCTCCTGGAACGACGCAGCTGACAGGAAAGAATCTGTAGCTAATGCTGCTTTCGTTATACCAAGAATTGTCGGTTTTGCTACTGCTTTTCGGCCACCTTTTTCTTCGACTTTTTTATTTACATCGTTAAACTCATTTATATCTACAAGGCTTCCCGGCAAAAAGTCAGTATCGCCTTCATCTTCTATTCTAACCTTTTTTAACATCTGCCTTATAATAATCTCTATATGCTTATCGTTGATTTCAACGCCCTGTAGCCTGTATACCCTCTGTACCTCTTGAAGTAAATACGTTTGAACAGCTTCTACTCCTTTTATACGCAAGATATCATGCGGATTTATTGAGCCCTCTGTTAATTCATCTCCCGCCTCTACAACCTGTCCATCTGTCACTTTTAACTTTGCACCGTATGGTATTAAATATGTCCTGGAATCAGGTATGTCATTGTTAGTGACCACAACTTCTCTTTTTTTCTTCGTCTCATTGATTTTTACAACACCCGAGATTTCAGAAATAATCGCAAGTCCTTTTGGCTTTCTCGCTTCAAAAAGCTCCTCAACTCTGGGAAGACCTTGGGTTATATCTGCTCCTGCAACACCACCCGTATGGAAAGTCCTCATGGTAAGCTGTGTTCCCGGCTCGCCTATGGCCTGAGCAGCTATTATACCTACAGCTTCTCCTATATTTACGTGATCACCTGTCGCCAGATCTCTTCCATAACACTTTGCACAGATACCATGTCTTGATTTGCAAGTAAGCACAGATCTAATTTTCACTCTATTTATTCCTGCCTTGATAATCCGTCTGGCAGCGTCCTCATCGATTTCCTCGTTTTTAGCCACCAATACCTCACCGGTCTCAGGATGTATTATATCCTCTGCCGCTGTTCTGCCAATTATTCTGTCTTCAAGTTTTTCGATTATTTCATTGCCATCTCTAAAATCAGAAACGTAAATACCGTCCTCCGTCCCACAATCTTCTTCTCTTATTATTACATCTTGACTCACATCAACCAACCTTCTGGTAAGGTATCCAGAGTCCGCTGTTCTCAGCGCCGTATCGGCAAGACCTTTACGAGCTCCATGAGTAGATATGAAAAACTCGAGGGATGTCAATCCTTCTCTGAAATTAGATCTTATGGGCAATTCTATAATTCTACCTGAAGGATTGCCCATTAAGCCTCGCATACCCGCCAGCTGCCTAATCTGATTTTTGCTGCCTCTGGCACCAGAATGCGCCATCATAAATATCGGATTGAATCTGTCAAGATGGTTCATTAACGCCTCTGTAACTTCCTCTGTCGCCTTATTCCATGTATCAATAACCCTTTCATATCGCTCCTCGTCGGATATCAAGCCTCTTCTAAAAAGCTTTTCTATCCGCTCTACCTCTTTTTCAGCTTTTTCCAGGATTGCAGGCTTTTCCTCAGGTATTTCAATATCCGATACACTTACGGTTATAGCCCCTTTGGTAGAATACTTATATCCCAGCGCTTTTATATTATCAAGCACTTCTGCTGTTTTGGTGGGACCATATTTCCTATAACAACGATCCAGGATAACTCCCAGCATCTTTTTATCCACGAGAAAGTCGA
Organism: Caldanaerobius fijiensis DSM 17918; assembly: GCF_900129075.1. NCBI lineage: Bacteria > Bacillati > Bacillota > Clostridia > Thermoanaerobacterales > Thermoanaerobacteraceae > Caldanaerobius > Caldanaerobius fijiensis. The sequence goes on along the minus strand of NZ_FQVH01000049.1, from coordinate 9,455 downwards.
TTTCAAGTTTAAACTGATTCTCTGGCTTACTTCTATCTACAAAACCTAAATCTTGAGGTATAGCCTCATTAAAAATCAACTTCCCTGGTGTTGCATCAATTATTCCATATTTTACTTCGCCATCTATTTCTTTTTTGACACGTACTTTTATTTTAGCATGAATTCCAATTTCACCTAACTGATATGCCATCAAAGCTTCTTCAACAGAAGAAAATATCTTACCTTCGCCCTTTTCTCCATCTCTATCGCCTGTTAAATAATAACATCCCAGGACCATATCCTGTGTTGGCACCATAACAGGTTTGCCGTCCTGCGGCTTCAAAATATTGGTGGCAGCCAACATCAAAAATCTGGACTCGGCTTGAGCCTCTACAGAAAGAGGCACATGCACTGCCATCTGATCTCCGTCAAAGTCAGCATTATAAGCTGTACACACTAACGGATGGAGTTTAATAGCTCTACCTTCTACCAACACAGGTTGAAATGCCTGTATACCCAACCTGTGAAGTGTAGGAGCCCTATTTAATAGAACAGGGTGATCCTTTATAACTTCTTCCAGTATGTCCCACACTTCAGGTCTTACTTTTTCCACCATTCTCTTTGCGCTCTTTATATTATGAGCAAGACCTTTATCTACAATCTTCTTCATAACAAATGGCTTAAAGAGCTCTAATGCCATTTCTTTAGGCAAGCCACATTGGTATAGTTTCAATTCAGGACCTACTACGATAACCGAACGCCCCGAATAATCAACTCGCTTTCCCAGAAGGTTTTGCCTGAAACGCCCCTGTTTACCTTTAAGCATATCAGATAGAGATTTTAGTGGCCTATTGCCCGGACCGGTTACAGGCCTCCCTCGCCTGCCATTATCTATAAGCGCGTCTACGGCTTCCTGCAACATGCGCTTTTCGTTCCTGACTATGATCTCTGGTGCACCCAGGTCTAAAAGTCTTTTCAACCTATTATTTCTATTTATAACCCTTCTGTAGAGATCATTTAAATCAGATGTTGCAAACCGGCCTCCATCCAGTTGGACCATTGGCCTTAAATCAGGCGGAATGACAGGGATTACATCCAGTATCATCCATTCCGGCCTGTTTCCCGACCTCTGAAATGCTTCCACAACTTCTAATCTCCTCAATATCCTTATGCGCTTTTGCCCGGTACTATTCTTCAACTCAGCTCTGAGCTCTTTTGAGAGGGCATCAAGGTCTATTTCCTGAAGCAACTCTTTTATAGCCTCAGCTCCCATCCCTGCTCTAAACCTTGCACCGTACTTTTCCAGATTTTCTCTGTATTCTTTTTCGCTGAGAACCTGTTTTTTGACAAGCGGAGTATCTCCGGGATCAATCACCACATATGCTGCAAAGTATAATACCTTTTCCAATGCTCTCGGCGACATATCCAGTATTAATCCCATTCTGCTAGGTATTCCTTTAAAATACCATATATGAGACACCGGAGCGGCCAGCTCAATATGTCCCATGCGCTCTCTACGGACCTTTGATCTGGTAACTTCAACGCCGCATCGATCGCATACTACACCTTTATACCTTATCCTCTTGTATTTGCCACAATGGCACTCCCAATCTTTAGTGGGTCCAAATATCCTCTCACAAAACAACCCGTCTCTTTCAGGTTTTAAAGTTCTATAATTTATCGTTTCTGGCTTTTTTACCTCACCTCGTGACCATTCCCTTATCTTTTCCGGTGAAGCAAGCCCAATTCTTATTGCATCAAAGTTTTGTAAAATATCCATTAAGGAGTTTCTCTCCTTTCTTTAACTTCTTTATTTATATTCACTTTTAAATATCGCTGCCAAAATCATCATCCAAATAAGTATCATCTAATTCGTGTTCGTCAGGGAGCTCTATTTCATCAATGTCCACATTAAAATCAAAGTCTTCATGTTCGTCGCCTTCATTTTCTTCCTCTTCTTCTACATTCTCTTCATAATCCTGTCTGGTCATATCTCCCAGTTCTTCGATATTTATCTTCAATTCTTCTACGTCCTCATCATCTTCTTCAAATTCTTTGAGCGATATTTCCTGATTATTTTCAGTCAAAACTTTTACGTCGAGAGCAAGGCTCTGGAATTCTTTTATAAGCACCTTAAATGATTCAGGTATACCTGGCTCTGGCACGTTTTCACCTTTTACAATTGCTTCATAAGTTTTCACACGCCCTATGGTATCATCGGATTTTACAGTTAAGATTTCTTGTAGTGTATGAGCTGCTCCATACGCCTCTAAAGCCCATACCTCCATCTCACCGAATCTCTGTCCACCAAATTGAGCCTTGCCACCTAATGGTTGCTGTGTAACAAGAGAATAAGGACCTGTAGATCTGGCATGCATTTTATCATCAACCAGGTGGTGCAGTTTTAACATGTACATATACCCTACTGTTACCTTATTATCAAAATATTCTCCTGTCCTGCCATCGCGGAGCTGGATCTTCCCATCAGGGGTATAACCCGATTCTATCAACAATTCCTGTATCTCTTCCTCTGTAGCCCCATCAAAAACCGGCGTTGCCACATACCAACCTTTAGCTTTTGCCGCAAGCCCTAGATGCACTTCTAGCACCTGGCCGATGTTCATACGCGACGGAACACCTAATGGGTTTAATACGATCTCCAACGGTGTGCCATCAGGCAAAAATGGCATATCTTCTTCCGGCAATATTCTTGATATAACTCCTTTATTGCCGTGGCGCCCCGCCATCTTATCGCCCACAGATATCTTTCTCTTTTGAGCCACATAAACTCTTACCAATTCATTAACGCCTGGCGGCAATTCATCATTGTTTGCTCTGGTGAAAATTTTAACATCAACCACTATTCCCGACTCGCCATGGGGAACATGCAGTGAGTTATCCCTGACCTCCCTGGCTTTTTCGCCAAATATGGCCCTCAGCAACCTTTCCTCTGCTGTTAACTCCGTCTCACCCTTTGGCGTAACCTTGCCAACCAGTATGTCACCTGCACTTACTTCTGCTCCTATCCTTATTATGCCTCTTTCGTCGAGGTTCTTTAGCGCATCCTCACCCACATTAGGTATATCCCTGGTTATCTCTTCCGGACCAAGCTTGGTATCTCTTGCCTCAATTTCATACTCCTCAATATGAATAGATGTCAATATATCTTCTTTAACCAGTTTCTCGCTTATCAATATAGCATCCTCATAGTTGTAGCCTTCCCACGGCATAAATCCAACCAGGATGTTGCGTCCCAGGGATATTTCCCCTTGATCAGTAGAAGGACCATCCGCTATGACATCACCTTTTACGACCCTCTGGTTTTTTCTTACTATTGGCCTCTGATTTATACATGTCCCCTGGTTAGATCTTTTAAACTTTAATAGTTTATATCTATCCGTTCCTCCGTCATCCCGTTTTATTACTATTTCATCAGCAGTAACTCTTGTTACAACACCGCTGTTTTTGGCAATTACGACAGCACCAGAATCCACTGCCGCTTTGTATTCCATACCCGTGCCCACGATGGGGGCTTCTGGTACCAGCAATGGTACAGCCTGTCTTTGCATATTCGCGCCCATCAATGCCCTGTTAGCATCATCATTTTCTAGGAAGGGAATCATGGCAGTAGCCACGGATACAATCTGTTTAGGTGAAACATCCATAAAGTCAACTTTAGAGCTGGGTACAACTACGATATCTTCCTTTAACCTGGCTGTAACCCTTTCGTTGATAAAGTGCCCTTCTTCATCCAGAGGCTCGTTGGCCTGTGCTATTATATACTCATCCTCCATGTCTGCTGTCATATAAACTATTTCATTGGTGACAATCCCCTTTTCTTTGTCCACTTTCCTATAAGGCGCTTCTATAAAACCGTACTCATTGATTCTGGCATAAGTAGCTAACGCGCCAATCAACCCTATATTTGGGCCTTCAGGCGTCTCTATAGGGCACATCCTGCTGTAATGGGAATGGTGAACATCTCTTACTTCGAAACCGGCTCTATCTCTGCTCAACCCACCCGGTCCTAAAGCACTCAATCTCCTCTTATGAGTCAACTCCGAGAGAGGATTGGTCTGATCCATAAACTGTGATAATTGGCTGCTGCCGAAAAACTCTTTTATAGCCGCTGCTACAGGTCTCGTATTGATAAGGGTGCTGGGTGTGACCACATCCATATCCTGTATGGTCATTCTCTCTCTTATGACCCTCTCCATTCTCGCCATGCCTATTCTAAATTGATTTTGCAGCAACTCGCCTACTGCCCTAAGCCTTCTATTACCCAAATGGTCTATATCGTCCACATTGCCTACACCTTCAAATAAACCGAGATGATAACTAATAGACGCTATTATGTCGTCAACTGTTATGTATTTTGGTATAAGCTCTGACATCCTGTTATTAATTTCATTAATGATATCTTCCTCTGTATCATTAGTCGCTAAGATGTCCAGCAACACGGGCAAATATACCCTTTCTTTTAAATTCAATTTACTTTTATCAATAGGTATCCTATACGTATTGATATCAACAGTATTGTTGCCAATAACTTTAACCACTTTATCATCAATCTTTATTTCTACTGCATTTATACCTATATCCTGAATAAAGCGAGCCTTTTCTCTTGATATAATCTCATTTTCATCAACGATTAACTCATCTGTTAGCGGATCCACGATTTTTTTAGCCGCCCTATATCCCATGATTCTAGATGCAAGAGACAGCTTTTTATTGAACTTGTACCTGCCAACCCGCGCCAGATCATATCTTCTGGGATCAAAATAAAGTGAATTCAAAAGCGATCTGGCACTATCTACTGTTGGAGGTTCCCCCGGCCTCAACCTCTTGTATATTTCTAACAAAGCCTCTTCCTGATTCTTTGTACCATCTTTATCGATAGTGGCTTTTAATCTTTCGTCTTCTCCAAATAAGCCTATTATCTGTTCATCCGTTCCAAAACCAAGAGCCCTTATCAAAACCGTTATAGGCATCTTTCTGGTTCTATCTATCCTCACAGAAATAACGTCGTTAGAATCAGTTTCATACTCAAGCCATGCACCTCTATTAGGAATTAAAGTCGCAGAATACAGCTTTTTACCAGTCTTATCAATTGTCACCCCATAGTACGCACCAGGAGACCTGACCAGCTGTGTTACTATAACCCTTTCTGCACCATTAATAATAAAGGTCCCATTTTCGGTCATAAGCGGAAAATCGCCCATGAATATCTCCTGCTCATTAATTTCTCCTGTTTCTTTGTTAGTAAGGCGTACTTTGACTCTCAGTGCCGTAGAATAAGTGGTATCGCGTTCTTTTGCTTCTTCTACAGTATACTTTGGGGTTTCATCCAGGGAATAATCCACAAATTCCAGAATCAAGTTGCCAGAAAAGCTCTCGATGGGGGACATATCTCTTAAAACTTCTCTGAGTCCTTCGTCCAAAAACCATTGATACGAATTTTTCTGTACTTCTATAAGGTTAGGCATATCTATTACTTCGTCGATCTTAGAAAAACTCATTCGTTCTTTTCTACCCATCTTCACAGGATGTACCTGCACCATTAAATTATCACCCCTTATAATTTAAAAGGAAATTTATGTTACATAGATAGGATATAATTCATATTATTTATTTTCTCCGAAACAGGGAACAAATATTCAAAAAATTATTTTAAAATTTACCTCATACGAATGCATTTAAATATTTTATCATTCATTTGTATATATGTCAATATATTTTTAGTAATCTTAATCTTGCGTTTTGCAATATTTGTATCAAAACAACTTTGTAAATATTGTAAATTGTTTATTGAAGTTAATTGTAGCAACATAATAATAAAGAGGTACGCCTTTTCAGCATACCTCTTTATGCAATCAGATAAATTATTTCAGCTCTACAGTTGCTCCAACTTCCGCAAGTTTTGCCTTTATCTGTTCGGCTTCTTCTTTGCCAACGCCCTCTTTTAAAGGCTTCGGTGCGGAATCTACAAGGTCCTTCGCCTCTTTGAGGCCTAAGCCTGTGATCTCTCTTACAACCTTTATAACCTTTATCTTTTCGCTTCCCACATCTTTTAGTATCACGTCAAACTCTGTCTTTTCCTCAGCTTCAGGAGCAGCAGCAGCACCAGCAGCAGGTGCAGCAGCTACAGCAACAGGTGCGGCAGCGCTGACGCCAAACTCCTCTTCTAATGCTTTTACCAATTCTGCCAGTTCCAACACAGTCATATTTTTTATAGCTTCCAAGATTTCCTCTTTATTCATTTAATCCTACCTCCTAAATATTTTTTTATGCAGCTTTTTTCTCTTTAATAGCATTCAGAACATACACAAAATTGCGCAAAGTAGCGCTAAGCACTCCAACAAAGTTGGCTATAGGAGCATTCATCGAGCCCAAAACCTTCGCTATCAACTCTTCTTTTGGCGGCAGTTTCGCTAAATTTATAATTTCATCTACTCCAATAATATTGCCTTGCAATATGCCAACTTTAAATTTAAAATTCTCGTGATCTTTAGCGTAATTGTACAAAACCTTAGCAGGAGCTACAGGATCCTTAACTCCCAAGGCAAGAGCTGTAGGACCTTCTAAATATGGCAGCAATCCTTCATACCCAAGTTCTTTTGCCGCAATGCTCAGCAATGTGTTTTTTACGACTTTGTACTCTACACCCGACTGCCTCAATTCTCTCCTCAATTTTGTGTCCTCTTCTACATTTATGCCCTTATAATCTACGAGAATAGCCGCCTGTGCAGTCGAGAGTTTTTCTTTGAGTTCCTGCACTATCTGGGCTTTTTCAGCTTTGTTTAGCAATCAAACACCTCCTCCCACGCTATTTATGCGACAATTAATAAAAGGCCCCCCGTAGACACAGTGAGGCCTTTTATACTTCTCTTTAACTTCTCACAACCTCGGCAGGCGAGATTTTATAATCTCTTTAAGCATAAATCACCTGCTGTCTACGGTTAAGCTCTTATTAACTTGTCTCAAACGCTTGAACGAGTGTATTTTAACACGCCATAGCCGCTCTGTCAATATCATCTTTCTGTGGCTCTTGCCGGGTTAACCTTAACGCCCGGACCCATTGTAGATGAAAGCACGATGCTCCTTATATATTGGCCCTTTACCGCCGCTGGTTTTGCCTTCACAACCGCATCATATAAAGCGATAAAATTATCTGCAAGCTTATCGACGCCAAAAGACTTCTTACCAATAGGCACATGAATAATCGCTGTCTTATCAACCCTGTATTCTATTTTACCTGCCTTTATTTCGTTTACAGCTTTACCTACATCAAATGTAACTGTACCTGCTTTGGGATTGGGCATCAGCCCTTTTGGACCCAATATCCTACCTAATCTACCTACTGCCCCCATCATGTCAGGCGTAGCAACGACAACATCAAAGTCCAGCCAGTTTTCATTTTGTATCTTATCTATGAGCTCTTCTGCTCCTACATAATCGGCACCAGCTTCTTCAGCTTCTCTAGCCTTATCTCCTTTTGCAAATACCAATACCTTTTTAGATTTGCCTGTACCATGAGGAAGAACCACAGTACCCCTCACCTGTTGATCGGCATGGCGAGGATCAACTCCCAATCGTATTGCGAGGTCGATAGTTTCATCGAATTTCGCCTTTGCGGTCTTCAACACCAAATCTAGAGCCTCTCCAAGGCTATACAATTTACTTCTATCAATAAGCTTCAGACTTTCTTGATAAGTTTTACCTCTCTTTGCCATCTCAGCATTACCTCCTTGTGGTTATAGCGGATATTTCCTCCCACACAAATCTTATCAATCTACTATTTCTACGCCCATACTTCGAGCTGTACCTGCCACCATTCTCATAGCCGCTTCAATGCTGCCAGCATTTAAATCCTGCATTTTTAATTCAGCAATCTCTCTTAACTTCTCCTTTGACAGCTTTGCAACCTTTTGCTTATTAGGTTGAGGTGATCCCGATTCTATACCACACGCCTTTTTAATTAAGACCGATGCAGGTGGAGTTTTTGTTATAAAGCTGAATGACCTGTCAGCATACACTGTAATGACAACAGGTATAATCAAACCTGCCTGGGAAGCAGTCCTCTCATTAAACTCTTTACAAAATCCTACTATATTAACACCATGTTGACCCAACGCAGGTCCAACCGGTGGAGCTGGTGTAGCTTTTCCCGCTGGTATCTGTAACTTAACTACTGCTGCTACTTTTTTTGCCATACTAACACCTCCTAATTATCTGTTCTTTATACTTTTTCTAGCTGATCAAAATTCAATTCTACAGGAGTCTCTCTCCCGAACATCGACACAAGAACCTTTACCTTTCGCTTTTCAGTATCGATATCCTGTACTATACCTATAAAATTCTCTAATGGTCCAGATATGACTTTTACGCTATCATTCACCTTTAAATCTATAGCAGGAAATACATCTTTGATTCCCAGGGCTTTCACTTCTGCGTCAGAAAGCGGTACGGGTTTTGATCCTGGACCCACAAATCCAGTCACTCCCCTGGTATTTCTGACCACATACCAGGTGTCATCATTCATTATCATTTTTATCAATACATAACCCGGAAAAGTCTTTCTTTGAACCACTTTTTTCTTGCCATCTTTTATCTCAATGGACTCTTCCACAGGAACTACAATATCAAAAATTTTATCATAAAGTTTCCTATTCTCCACCATCTTTTCGAGATTTGTCTTCACTTTATTTTCATAACCTGAATACGTATGGATAACGTACCACCTGGCTTTATTCTCTTCACCCATAACTTAAAGGGCCTTTTTAAAAGGTCCTACCTCCCTTATACTCCTAATATTTTTCTTAATAAGAAAACAAAAAGCGAATCGGCTAACCAGAATATTAGAGTCATAGATGCAATTAACACAAGTATAAGCGTCGTGTACTGGGTAACCTGTTCTCTGGTGGGCCATGTAACTTTTTTCATCTCAGCTTTTACCTCACGGTAAAACTTCATTATACCTTTTGTTACATCTGCCATATCAACACATCCTTAAATATTATTACCAAATATATCATTATTATAATTCATTTTGTCTCTTTATGGACAGTATGGTGTCTGCAAAATCTGCAGTATTTTTTTAATTCTATTCTATCAGGATCATTCTTTTTATTTTTTGTCGTATTATAATTCCTATGATGGCATTCAGTACACTCCAGCGCTACCTTAACTCTCATCACATACACCTCCTACTGCATCGTCTCACTATATATCCAATGCAGAGTCATATCCGCTATTATACATTTACTTATTTAATCTAACATAAAACAGAATTATTGTCAATATAAAATCGCAGGGCCTATTAAACCGGCCCTGCTCATTTTTCACCTATTTGCAATGCATACTTCATATAATAAACTATCCATCACTCTATTATAGAAGCGACTGTACCAGCTCCTACAGTCCTTCCGCCTTCCCTTATAGCAAACCTCAATCCCTCTTCTATCGCTATCGGCGTT
>NZ_FQVH01000048.1 GCF_900129075.1 Caldanaerobius fijiensis DSM 17918 | reverse complement strand
GGTGGGTTTATTAAGTGTTGCCTTTTTTAGAGTTTTTGAGGCCTTTATTTTTCAAGGTTCCAAAAAATACTACTTGACATTACACCGCTTGTCTCACAATCCTCAATGCACATTCCTACTCTTATAGACCACATACATTGAGATGTATTTTACTTTATAATAAAACTTTAAAAAGTGTACACTATATTATATTCAACATCCTTTAATAAAATCCTTCTATCGACTATAAAAATCGATAAAGCTATTTGTGAACTTTTCCAATTCTCAATTTTATATGCTATAATCAAACTATCCAAATATAGTGGGAGGAATTAATATGGTGAATTCGTACAACATGCCCCGTAGTACACCTGAAGAACAGGGTATATCATCTACTGCTATCATTTCCTTTTTAGATGCAATTGAAAAAAACAAATTGGAGCTTCATAGCTTCATGCTTGTTCGCCATGGCTATATTGTTGCAGAAGGATGGTGGGCACCTTATCGTCCAGAATATCCGCATTCATTATTTTCTTTGAGCAAAAGTTTTACTTCTACTGCTGTAGGCTTTGCAATAGCAGAAGGCCTTCTCTCAATAAATGATTCAGTAGTATCCTTCTTCCCAGAAGATGCACCTGAGGTAATAGACAAAAATCTGGCTTCAATGCAAATCAAACATTTGCTCACGATGTCAACAGGTCATGCAAAAGACACAGTAGAATACTTGCTGAATGACAGAGAAGGCAATTGGGTCAAGGCCTTTCTTAAACTGCCTGTTGATTACGAACCGGGTACGCATTTTGTATACAATAGCGGCGCCAGCTACATGCTCTCTGCAATAGTCCAGAAGGTTACAGGACAAACCCTGCTAGAATATCTAAAACCTCGCCTGTTCGAACCGCTGGGAATAGAGAACCCTAAATGGGAAATCTGTCCTAAAGGTATAAATACCGGCGGATGGGGTTTGAGCCTTAAAACAGAAGACATAGCAAAATTCGGCCAAACCTATCTAAGCGGAGGTATATACAACGGTAAACAGGTTATCCCTCCGGAATGGGTAAAAGAAGCTACAGCAAAGCACATTGACAACGGAAGCAATGAAAACAGTGATTGGGAACAAGGCTATGGCTATCAATTCTGGAGATGTCGCCATAATGCTTACAGAGGTGATGGTGCTTTTGGGCAGTTTTGTGTGGTAATGCCTGAACAAGATGCAGTAATTGCTATAACCAGCGGGCTTGAAGACATGCAAGCGGTATTAAATCAGATATGGGAAAATATTTTACCAGCTATGGTAAACGACCATATACCACCTAATAAAGATGCCCATGAGATGTTATCACATAGACTTTCGACTCTGGCATTAAATCCACCTAACATAAAACCTCACTCACAAACAGCTGGCGAGATATCTGGCAAACATTATGTGTTTGAAGAAAATGATATAGGAATAAATGCTATATCGCTTGAATTTGATGACGAAATCTGCCAAATCAGTCTATGGAAGGACAGTGAAAAAGAAAAATTAATATGTGGTATAGGCAAATGGGTCCATGGTGAAATAACCACGCCTAATATTCCTTTAGTGCCCAAAGGTAAAGTATCTGTTGTAACAGCTGGAACCTGGTCAGACAAAGACACATTTATGATAACATGCAGATTAATTGAAACTCCTTTTTACATCACGACAATTATGCACTTTGATAATGATCAGGTGAAAATAGAATCCAAACTAAACGTATCTTTTGGACAAAAAGAATTTCCTGCTATTTATGGCAAAATTATGTGATGAAATAAAAAGCCTCGAAGAATTCTTTCGGGGCTTTTTCCACTTTATAATATTTCATTAGAAAGCTCCACTGTAATCTAATGTTCCAGATGGGAGTATGCCCATTAAGTCCAATATCTTTGCCACAGGACCTCTGTTTTTCTTGTAATAAATTTTTTTATTTTCTTTATATGCAGCAAGTATAAGTTGCAACAGCGCAAGATTCATACTGTACTTTTCACCGAACTCGAGCTCCACTATGTCAGCGCGCACCAATGCTTCCTTTAAACGCTTAATATCTTCAATTTTATATGGTTCACTTATGTTTATTCTGACAGCATCTTTGTTTTTTCCAGGATTTTGTTTTACTTCCACATTGATAACATCCTGTACACTTTGTAGTTTCCAAATCACATTTTCAATTCTCATCTGACTCTCTAACACCGCTGTTACTCTTTCACACACAACTTCTTCTTTTTGTAACGCATCAAAGGGAGGGTCCATGCATATAACATTTCCCATTTCCTCAATATACTTTTCAATTACAAGAGCTCGAGCATTTTTCATAGGGCAGCTGTCGCTTATCTCCACCGATATTTGCCAAACATTATTTTTCACTCGATTGTTATCCGGGTTTTCGGTGTTATCATTGGTACACGCTTGTTTGAAACTATCTATGGTCTTAGTTAGTTCTTCTATATCGCCGCTGTAATTTTCTCCTTTTATAGCCGATGACACCATTTCTTTTAACGTATCGTAACTTTTAAACAGAACATCTATTAAATCGTCATTGACACGAAGTTGGCCTTTTCTTAGCTTATCAAAAAGGTCTTCTAAGGTGTGGCAAAAATCCGCCACCATACCAAAACCCATTGTAGCTGACGAACCTTTTATCGTGTGTACGATTCGGAAAATTTCGTTCAATGTTTCTACCTGATCAGGCTCTTTCTCCATTTCCAGAAAGAGCTGCTCCAGCCTTGAAAGCTGTTCTTCGGTCTCTTCCTCATAAGCATCAAGATAATCCCACATCATTTTTAAATTCCTCCCGCTAATTCTTCAGGATTTAGGACGAGGACAATATTTCCATCTCCCAATATAGCCGCACCCAAGAAATATGCCGAAGATAATTCTTCCGGAAGCGGCCTTACTATGATCTCTTGCTCGCCAATAAACTCATCCACCACCAACGCCATACCACTATTTAACACCACCAGTGAATACTCCGTATCAAGCCCTTCTTCCCCACCGTTTTGAAAACCCATAAATTCCCTTAATCTCAAAAGCGGCATTACTTCCTGTCTCAACACTACTACTTCTTTTCCTTTCATCTTTCGTATATCCTCAGCTTTTATTTTCACTAACTCTCCTACACTTTCAAGCGGTAAGGCATAATAGCGCCCATTTAAAATAACCAACAGTACCCGGGATGTTACCATTGTCACAGGCAATTCCATAAACACCGAAGTGCCTTTGCCTACCTTGCTTACCAAACGCACATTGCCACCCAATTTCTTGACTGTATCCCGGATCACATCCATTCCTACTCCTCTGCCAGATAACTCTGTCACATCATCTGAAGTACTAAAGCCGGGTATAAACAAAAGCTCCAGAGCTGCGTCTTCATCCATTGTTGCTACCTTTTCAGCAGATATAAAACCCCTTTGAACCGCCTTTGCCTTTACTACATCAGGATCAATGCCGCGACCATCGTCTCTGACCTCAACAACAACCTTATCTCCTATCTTCTGGGCCTTTAAGACCAACAAGCCTTCTTCAGATTTGCCCATTTTTAACCGTTCTTCGGGCTTTTCAATACCGTGATCAATGGCATTTCTTATAATGTGCAGCATTGGATCGTAAAGAGCCGTTACAATATTCTTGTCTATCTGTGTTTCCTCGCCCTCGGTAACAAGGCGCACTTTTTTGCCCAGTTTTCTGCTGATCTCGCGAATCATCCTTGGAAAACGGTCAAATATATAGCGCACGGGAAGAAGGCGCAAGCTCATTACTATGTCCTGCAGATCATTCCCTATTCTCTTTAACAACACCTGTCGATCTTTTAATTCCTTTGTCACATCTGTGGATCCATATTCCATTTCAATCTTTCTTATAATAAACGAAAGCCCATTGTTAGCCACAATCAACTCTCCTATTAAATTCATAAGTTCATCGATTTTACTCTGATCCACTTTCAACGTCTTCGCAGTTTCGATTTCCGAAATTCCTTTATTGTTCACCGTATTTATAGAAATGTTTCCTCTATCCTGATGCAAAATCTTTTCTTCTCTTTTTTCGATTATAGGCTTTACTACATCAACCCTCTTTTCTTCAGGTTCACTCTTTTGTACTTCTTTGCTGCTACCGATTACCAAACTCATAAGCGCTGCAAATTTCTCTGGCAATTTGACCTTATTCGCTTTAACTATTTCAACTAATCTGTCTCCTTTTGTGACCCACCCCATGTATTCTGCTATCCTTTGGAGCACGTTTATAACCATGTTCCCCCTCCAGCGTCGATCTTCTGATGTCTCTGCAATCTTGTAGAAGTCTTCCTGCTGTGAAATAATCATGTCCATCACTTCTTGTACCTTATTTTCTCCAACCGAAACAGCCGCAAAAGAAGCACCTTTATATTCTGTAAGTTCCTCAATTGCATCAGGAAATATTGGTGATACAAGTACCTTTGCGTCATTATCAATTCCCACTACTTCATAGAGCGTATCTTCTATTTCTTGAGCGCTCTCATCAGATACCACCACAAAGGTCAATGATATATAAGGAACAGAAGGATCAAAATCCTGAAGCGAAGGCAATTTTCTGGTATCAGCAGCGATGTGTACAACCTCTCCAATCTCTTTTAATTTATCAAAAATATCAGATACATCAATCTCTACAGCGTTGGCACCAGTCACCTGCAATGCTACCTCATATACACTTTCGCCTTTTTGTACCAATTCCCTTAAAAATCTTTTTCTATCTTTTGAAATGGTGCGCAACATATCATCCGTATGGATTACAGGCACTTGAAGCATTTTATCCATCTCACTCAAGAACCCGGCTATTCTACCTTCAAATTCTTCTAGTTCCGGTGTTTTTAATATTTCAAGCCCTTCTTTTTCCGTTTTTTCGATCAAACTTATTATAATCTCAAAGGAATCCAGCAAAAAATCGCTTATATCAGTACTAATAATCTTTCCATCCGAAACCATTTTTCCAATTAACTTCATTAAACTTTCTATAAAAGAACTCAGTCTATCAAAGTCATGGGATCTACATAACTGCAACAACCCATTCAATTTACTTAAAATCTGTTCAGCCGCCTTATCTTTTTCATCCACATTCTCCAGCGCAAGTACTAAAAAACCTATATTGTCGAGCAGTTTCTTTGCATTTTCTATAAATTCATTATCTTCATTCATCATTTTCAGCCATCCCTACCTTATCCCTGTAAGCATCTTCGCAGAAAGTTGCAAACAAACCGGATCCACCGGTTTTTCCAGATAAAGATTTGCTCCAACCCTAAAAGCTTCTAAATAGTCATTCTCTCCTGACTCTGTAGATATAACTATCACGGGTACAAACTCTTGAAGCTCCTGTTCTCTTATTTGTCTTACAAACTCATATCCATGCATCTTAGGCATATTCACGTCGACCAATAAAAGATCAAATTTTTTGACAAAACACTTTTCCAATGCCTCATAACCATTGGCAGCCTCTTCAATTTCAAAACCAACACTTCGAAGTATAGAACTATGAAAACCACGTACCGCGGCAGAATCGTCTACAATCAACACACTGTGATTCACCCT
This sequence comes from Caldanaerobius fijiensis DSM 17918, assembly GCF_900129075.1. Classification (NCBI taxonomy): domain Bacteria; kingdom Bacillati; phylum Bacillota; class Clostridia; order Thermoanaerobacterales; family Thermoanaerobacteraceae; genus Caldanaerobius; species Caldanaerobius fijiensis. Next base: position 10,212 of record NZ_FQVH01000048.1, on the reverse strand, counting down.
TTACCACCTCATTTCTGGTACACAAAGGCATTTTTAAATTTTCGCAGTTTAAATATTGGCGTAATGCGGCTCATAGATTCCGAATGACCTAAAAATATATAACCGCCTTCTACAAGAGCTTCATAAAAATAAATAGCTACCTGCCTTCGCGATGCATCATCAAAATAAATGAGTACATTCCTGCAAAAAATCACATCAAAATCCCTCATTTTTCGCATGGCCGCTCCATCCATTAAATTTAACTGGAAAAACGTGATCTTCTTTTTAAGTTGCGGCGCCACCTCATAAAATTCTCCTCGTTCATACAAATAGCGATTTTTGTACTCTTCAGGTACAAGTCTAACAGACCTTTTCGAATACAAACCCCTCTCGGCCTCTTTTAGGACATCTGTATTTATATCCGTTGCATAGATCTCCCATTCTATGTCATTTACGTTTTCAAGCATTTCTTCCATTATTATTGCAAGTGTATATGGTTCTTCGCCTGTAGAACAACCAGCAGACCAAATTCGAATCTTGTGCATATTTTCTTTGCGCTTTCTATCCAAAATTTCAGGCAAAGCCTCTTCCGCAAAGCATTTTAGTTGATAATATTCCCGAAAAAAGTAAGTTTCATTAATCGTCAAAGCATTAAGGAGTTCCTGTAATTCTTGTCCTGTTACATCAAACCGTAACCATGCGAAATAGCTCCTGAAATTCTCATGTCCGGTAGCCTCAATGCGGCTTTCTACCCTGTTTTTGACGTAATACATTTTTTGTTCCTCAAAGTATATTCCTGTCTTTCGGTAGATAAAATCTCTCAACTTTATGAATTCTTCCGCAGTCACCTGTGCACCTCATTTCGATCCTCCCAATTTTTTTAACGCAACTTCTGCGGCATATTGAAAAAATGGACTGGAAAAGCGATTTAAAGCCTGCAATATTGCTTTCCTGTCCTCCTCACCGCCGCCGATCTCACCTAGGTATTCAATTGCTGCTGCCACCACATTTTCTTCTTCATCCTCTTCTATAACTCTTCTTAAAATCATAACTGCTTCTTTCAATTGACCTTCTCCTATAGCATTAACTACCTGTTGTCGAACATCTTTGTCAGAATGCATAATCATTTTTTCAAGAACTTCCAGTGCCGAATTTCCTATAGTTGCCAATACTTCTACTCCTACATTTCTAAGGTAAGCATCATCGCTTTCTAAAAGCTCTGCAACGGCTTCTGCCACATCCTCATTCCCTATTTTTATAAGCGAACTGACTATCGCCTCCTGTACCGCCCTGCTGGTCTCCACCCGAAGCTGCTCAATAAGAGCTTCTATGACATTTTTACTTTTAAAATCCCCCAGGTCAAGTGATGCTGCAATGCGTTCATTTTCATTTCTACCGCTTTTCATCAAATCAATTAATTGGCTAATACGAAGCTCTTGCATACTCATTCACCTTCTTTGACAAAATATCACTGATCTTATACGCTGGTGCAACTATCTCTGCTCCACCGCGCTCCTTTGCTGCTCTTGGCATACCATAAACTATTGCAGTCTCTTGTGACTCCGCAATGGTCAACCCACCCCGTCTCCTTATTTCAACCATCATATCCGCTCCATCGTCACCCATACCTGTCAACAATACACCTATGATATTGCGACCATCGACGTTTTCAAGCACTGATTTCATAGTCACACTAACAGAAGGCTTATAAAGTGCCTCTTGGGGTTCTTGTGTTAATTTAGTAACAAGCTCGGAGCTTTTTGAATCTCGCTCCACTAGGAGGTGCCATCCGCCTTTTGCCACAATAATCGTTCCCGGCTCTACGATGGTTTTATCCTCCGCCTCTTTTACCTTTAAACCACAGCTTTGATCCAAGCGTTGAGCAAAAGATTGTGTAAAACCTGGCGGCATATGCTGAACTACCAGCACAGCCGCCGGAAAATCCGAAGGAAGACGTGGCAAAATTTCCATCAACGTTTTAGGCCCACCTGTTGAAACTCCGATTACCACCACAATTTGCTTTCTGAAAGCTCTATTCTTGCTTATTTCACCAGCTGTATCATGCATCTTACTGCTGACAGGCCTTTTAAAGCCTCTTGAAGAACTTATCAATTTCCTATTTGACAAAGCAGCTATCCTCACTTTTGACACGATCTCATCGGCCAGTTGTTTTATTCCCAATGAAACTGTACCGCCTGGTTTTGCTACAAAGTCAACGGCTCCCAGCTCAAGGGCTTCAAAAGTGGTCAAAGCTCCTTCTGTAGAGAGAGAAGAAATGATTATAACAGGACATGGCGCAAGGGACATGATGTACTGCAATGCCGTAAGCCCATCCATGCCTGGCATATTTATATCAAGGGTGATTACATCAGGGCGAAGAGCGACTGCCTTTTTTACCGCTTCGTTGCCATCACGGGCAGTATCAATTACCTCTATGTCTTCCTCATGTTCAAGTATATCTCTCAGGCATCTTCGCATAAAAGCAGAGTCGTCTACCACCAACACGCGAATTTTTTTCTCCATAAACAACTTTTCGCCCCTTTAAATCATTGCGTTAAGCATCTATTTCATCAATTGCCATGAGTTCGTTTTTTTCCTTTCCGGACAACACTTCTTCTACAGATAACAGAATTATCATTCTATTGTATTCGTCAAACTTCGCTATACCCCTTATAAACCTCTGGTCTATCTCATCCATCAAAATCTCAGGTGTACCTTCTATTTGAGAATGTTTAATCTTAAGCACCTCTTTGACTGAATCGACCACAAGGCCGGTATATCTTCCGGATATTTCGACGATCACTATCCTGTTGCGGTCATCCCGATTTTTTTGTGTCAACCCAAACTTTTTTCTAAGATCGATCACTGGTACAATTGTACCACGCAGATTTATGACACCCTCCACAAAATCCGGTGCTTTAGGGACCGCGATTATCTCCGTCGGCCTTATTATCTCTCTTACATCCTCTATAGGAAACGCACACTCTATACCTTCTACTAAAAAACTCACGAGCTGCTCTTCTTCGTCATTTGCATCCACAACCTCCACCCTCTCATCACCCTCCTGAGTCCTCAATATATCAGCACTTTCTCTCAGCTTATAGGAAAATAGTTTTTTGGGATCAAGTACATAAACCAGGCGACTACCTTCGTTCAACTTACATATACCACTTATTTCTTCACTATCTTTTACCCTCAATAGCGGCGGTACGGGGGCGACTGACACTTTCGCAATCCGCAACACTTCTAAAACCACGTCCACCCTAAGCCCTACTGTATACGAAATCCCATCTTCATCTATTCTTATAACCACTATCCTGGACCTTTCATCAAAAGAACATTCTTCCATGTGAAACAATCGCCTTAAACTGACAATGGGTAGTACCTTATTGCGAAGGGAAATAACGCCAAGGATATAAGGAGGCACATTGGGTACTTCGCTGACCTCCTCGGAAAATCGAACAATTTCCTGAACACTGCCCACCTCAATACCGTATTCTTCGTTACCTATCTTAAAGCTTATCATCTGAAGTTGTTCTTCGTTGGAGCCCTTCGTTTTCTCTTTGTTATTCTCTTGAACTACACTAATTACATTGTTATTTCTAACTTCAATGTCTTCCTTGATAATTTCTCCTTCGCGATAATTCAGAAGTTTTTCGGCATCCAGCAGCATAACCAATTTTTTGCCTTTTTCAATTTTTGCAATGCCCTCGAGAAAGTCTGCAGCAGTTTCTGAACCAGACTTCTTTTCTATTTCATCTTTATGGATAGTTATTACTCCTGCTACCCGATCCACTACATACCCAAGCTTTTTACTGCCCGCCGTCAGCACGATCACACGACTTGCATCGGTATCCTCACTACTTGCAAGCCCTAAACGCAATCTACAGTCTACAACCGTTAGAATCGTCCCACGCAAATTAGCAAGTCCGCGGATATAAGAAGGGGTACGGGGAACTTTTACCACATCGGGGACTCTTATTATCTCCTGCAGATACCGCATATTTATACCGTACATTTCATTGCCCAAATAAAATGTAACGCACTGAAGATCGTCATTCCCTGACATCTCTCTCGTATTCATCAGTTCCATAAAACCATCACCTTAACCAATTTTTAAAAAACTCAAAGCTGTTGCATTTCATCGGCTAGTGCTGCGATGTCCTCGATAGCCCTTGCTAGCTCCCTTACACCCTCTGCCTGTTGCTTGCCAGCTGCGGCAGCTTCCTGTGCGGCCCTTGATGCCTCCTCGGCAGCAGAGGCGATCTGATCTACCCCTTTTCTTACTTGACCTATAGCCGATATGCTCTGATTGGCCTCTTCTGCAATTTCCTCAGCACCTTTCACCATTTCCTCCATATCTTTTTCTATCTGCTCCAGATCTTTTGAAGTGTTTTTCGCTTTTTCTACCTCTCCAGCAGTAGAATCACCTATTGCCTCTGCATCTACAAGCACCATCCCTATCTGCTCTTGTATAGACCTTACTAGTTCTTTAATTTGTTCTGCATTATTAGCACTATCCTGTGCCAGATTCCTTATATCCGATGCGACAACCGCAAACCCTTTACCGTGCTCCCCTGCCCTGGCTGCCTCTATCGCTCCACTTACAGCAAGCATATTTGTCTGGATACCAACTGTTACAATAGTATCCACAATTTTATTAATTTGCTTAGCCATAGACTCCAGTGCTTTTATTTTTTCTACATTTAGCTTGTTCTCATTTACAGCGTCTACAATACCAGCAATAAGCTGTTCTACATTGTTCTTATTGGTCTCAAGCAGTCCTGCCAGTTCCCTTACCCGATCCAAAACTATCTGAGCCTGCTCGCCAATCACTTTCATGCCGCGTTCTACCTGAGCTACAGCGCTAGAAGACTCTTCAGCTGCACTGGCCTGTTGTTCAGCACCTTTGGATATCTGAGAAAGTGCCACCATTATCTGATCTGCTGATTTATTCAATTCTTCTATGGCAGCAGAAAGCTCTTCTGCCGCAGCTGCAAAACTTTCAGCCGATTTTTGCGTATCAGTAGACGTTTTTAAATCTTCTGCCATATCGGCCAGTTCAGCAGCGCTTTGACTTATATCAGTGAGTGCTCTGGCTTGTTGCTCTATTGCCCGAAGCGATTCCTGAGTGGCTTTAGCCTGTTCTTCAGCACCATTTGCTATCATTTCTGCTCCTTTTTGGAACTCCTGTACCGCTTGAAGCGATTGTTTGCTGAGGTCATTTATCAAAACCCCTCCTTTTACCACTTCATTCATCGTATTGAGAACAGAAACAAGTCCTTCACTTATAATTTTCCCTTTTTCTACCTGTGAACGAGCTTTAGCTGCTGCCTCATTGATGGCATCTACTACTATCTTAACTTCCTGCTGAATTTGATTTACTACTTCTCTTATATCGTTGGCTGCCTTTTCTGAAGTTTCAGCAAGCACTCGTACTTCATCGGCCACTACAGCAAATCCTCTGCCATAATCTCCGGCCCTCGCTGCTTCTATAGCTGCATTTAATGCCAATAAATTCGTTTGATCTGCTATTCCTCCAACTGTCTTGATTATATCTCCTATATTTTCCGCTTGCTTTTCCAGCTGTGCTATAAGCCTTGCCGATTCTTCGTTTTTAGCTGATGCCTTATTTACACCTTCTATAAGCCTTTCTATATCTTCAGCAGCTTTTTTTACCAGCACCTGAATAGCTTCAGCTCTATCCACTGCTTTCTGAACATTTTCTGATGCTCGCTGTGACCCTTTAGTTACCTGTTCAATTGCTGTAAGCGACTCCTGTATCGCTCTGCTCGCTTCCTCTGCGCCGCTAGCGATTTGCTCCATAGAAGATCTTAACTCTTCAATGGCCCCTGATGCTTCTTCAACTCCAGATGATAGCTCTTCCGTCGCTGTGGCAATCCGTTCTGCTGCTTGCTGCCTTTTTGCAAAGGTACGAGCCTTCTTTCTTTGCATTTCAATCTGTTTTTTATCTACGCCGTACGCGGCCGTATTTGTGTTTTCCCCACTCAATGGAGCAAGAGTTTTAGAAATTTTTTCATTCATCACGTTAAACCTCCTATACCTTAGTAAAACAATTTATTAATCTAAAGTTCAAATATCTTCCTTTATGTCAACATAGGACTTATCCATATATTTCAAAAAACAATCCAACAACTTTGGATCAAACTGCCCTTTTGCTTCTTTCAATATATTGAGAGCTTGTTGAATGGATAATGGGTTTCGATAAGGCCTTTTGCTGATAAGCGCATCAAATGTATCCGCAATAGCTATTATCCTGCTGAAGAGCGGTATTTTTTCACCCTTTAATCCTTCCGTGTACCCCATTCCATCGTATCTTTCGTGGTGATAATAAACACTGTAAATTATCTCCTTTGAAAATCCCAGGCTCATCAATAAATTTTTGCCTATCACCACGTGTTGTTGTACCATCTGTTTTTCCCAACGCGTGTATTTTCTTGACGTCTTTAAAAGCTTATCCGGTAAACCAACCTTGCCGCAGTCGTGTAGCAGAGCAGCTACATAAAGTTCTTTCATATCTTTTGAATCTAAACCTAATACACTACCTATCGTCATAGCATACTTTGACACATTCCTACAATGAATGGCCGTAGGTCTATCTCTTGCTAGCAGCACATAAAATAGGGCATGAATAAGGTCAGATATCACTACTTACCTTCCTTTACTTTAATTGAATTCATATACTCTAATAAACATTAAAAATACCGTCATAACATTATTGCCTTACCCCCCCCTATTGATTTTTCTTTGCTGTAAATTATAAAAGAAATACATACAAAAGTATATGTCGCAAAGAGACAAAAAAAGCAACAACTCCTGTATTTTATACTAAAAACAGGAAGTTGTCGTTGTTCAGTCTGATATCAGTTTGATGGCTTTTACCATCACATAATAGTAAAGCCTTTTATCTTCATTTCTCAATATATCTTCGCCGGCGAGCTCCCTTATTTTACTCAACCTGTATTTAACAGTATTGGGGTGAGCAAAAACCTTTCTAGCGGTCTCCTTGATTCTTCCATTGCTGTCCATAAAGGCTTCTAACGTATCAATAAGATTAGCGTTGTGCTCTCTATCATACTCGTAAATACAGCAAATATCTTTATCCTGCAGAACTTCTTCCTTATCGGGAATGCGCAAAAATTTGTATATCCCCAGGTCGTCGTAAAAAAATATACCTTCCTTTTTGCAAATCTTCCTTCCCATTTCCTTTGCTGTATAGGCCTCCTGATAGGCTCTTTTAAACACTGTACCCTTTTTAAACAGCGAACTGACACCTGCCGACAATTTAAGATGTGAATTCACATTGTTTATTTTATCTTGTAATTTTTTAAATATCTCTTCTAATGATTTTTTGTACAGCTGTTCCTCATCTTTATTTTTGCCAAAACCCATAAACAATAGTGTTCTATCATTGTTTAACACGATAAAAAGAAATTGATCTGTTAAGATGTTTTGAAAAGTGTCCCGTACTCTTTGTTTTATAAAAGATACCTCTTTTTCACCTTTGCTTCTAATTTCATCCAATTGTATATCATAAAGGATGAGAAAATTTACGCAAGGCAAATAAGAGTTTAATTCTTCAATTCTGTATACGACTTTTTCTCCATCAATATCTACAGCTTGAATTCCATATAATTCATCAAATATAATTTTATCCATTCATAAAACCCTCCGAATAGATAAAATTTTTATTAAGTAAATTTTCTCATCTCCACTATTATTCTTTACCATTATTCAGTTTTGAATAATATTTTATTTTTCTATATTTTTCCATTATAATAAGAGCCTATCACAGCTTATATTGTCACTTTGTCTTCCATTATTTTTTATAATTCGACACACTCTACTAAAATCCTTCTGAATTTTTAAAATTAATTTTTTTTTTTTTTTTTTTTTTTTTTTTTTGAATATTCTTACTATATATCTACGTTTATATAATGATTTTTACACTTATATAACAATGCCGTAGCTGAAGTGTTACTCCAGAAGTGTTATTCCAAAATGAGCGTTATAAAAGCCTCGCCCACACAAGAAAAAAGGCGAGGCTTTTTACGTTAAATATAATTTAAACCCACAGGTGAAGGCAATGGAATTGGGAACACGCCTCCATCCATATTCCCATAATCTTTTCTATTGTAATAATCGAAAACAAAGTGAGTAAATTCGCTCCTGTCTTTCATTAGCTCATCAAGAGGTTTGTCGTAATTTCTCTCTTTCAATATGGGATCAATAACATCTATAAATTTTTGAGGATTTACAATTAAATACGTGCAAGCGCAGTATCGTTCATCTGACTGAATACCTCTATATAACTGGATAAACTCCGTCTCATACATATTAATATCAATTTCAACACTATTAACAGTATAGCGAGTTAAAATGTGCTTTACAATGCTGTTTACAGCGATTCTACTCCCTGCGTATTCTGTTATAACACACCTATCATTATTGAAGTGGCATATGACATACGCTAAAGGCCTTCCATCATGTGTTCTAGCCAATAATCCCGCTTTATTTGCCGGATAAGTTGCCACCATCGGATATGCCCTGTACAGTACCGTAAATTCATCTTTAGTCCTTTCGTACCTTATGTTCTCGCTTTGATACAGCGCAGAAAACACCGAGATATTTTCATCATTTATCTCTTCTATGCTAACATCTATTGATAAAGTGCTTGATACGTTTTCTTTATTTAAGAAATATTTTCTGATTCCCCCTGTGAAAACAGCACCCCTACCGGTGTAAAGAGGTAAGCTTCCCGATATAGTCAAAAGGTATACGCCTTTTTCCTGTATCATCTCCATGGCCTGATCCACTAAGGTTCCCGCTATATTTCGCCTCCTGTAATCAGGATGCGTACACACCGAACCCATGCTGGCTATAGGAATCCAGCAACCATTTACCAGTATTTTTCCTATTTTTATCCCAACATGGGATATGATCCTACCATCATCTTCAGCAACTAACAAATTAGAGGCATTTTTCTCGGACAACAAAAACGGAAACTGAATACCCATGGATGGTTTTAAATTGTTGTTTATTCTGAATATCAAATCAGCTAACTGTATTATATCCTTAACATCTTTTTCCCTCGCCCTTCTCGTTATAATCATTTTATCCCCCCTCTCTTTTAATATTTAGTGTATTATCCTTCTACAATTTTTACAAAAAAGCTACGCTTTCTCGGCCCATCAAACTCGCAGAAATATATACCTTGCCATACACCCAATACCAACTCCCCGTCTTTTACTATGATGTTGCAGCTGGAACCCATCAAAGACGCCTTTATATGTGCATGAGAATTCCCTTCTATATGCCTATAATCACCCTTCACAGGAAATGCTTTTTCCAGCGCTGACATTATATCCCTTACCACATCGGGGTCAGAATTTTCATTTATGGTTATACCTGCTGTGGTATGAGGACAAAACACCACTGCGATGCCATCCTTGATCCCGCTTTCATTTATCACCCTTTTTACATACAACGTTATATCTATAAATTCCTGGGGTCTTTGTGTAGATATGGTGAACTTAAAAAACCTGTCTGCCATTTTATTACTCCCCTCAATATCTTATACTTTCTTTTATTATACCAAATTATGTTCCACTTACATCTACTTCTGACACAATTTCTTTGCGGATATAATCGATCGCCCCTTCGCTTACATACTTTCTGGCTTGAAATATAGCATTCTTTATCGCTTTGGCGTTTGACGTGCCGTGGGCCTTAATGCATGCACCGTTAATCCCCAAAAGGGGTGCTCCTCCATGCTCACTATAGTCCATCTTCTTAGCAATCCTTTTCAAACCATCTTTCAGGACGAGTGCACACATCCTGGTCATCCAGCTTCTCATAAGTTCTTCTTTCATCATATCTAAAAGAAACAACGCCGTGCCTTCCATTGATTTCAAAATAGCATTGCCTACAAATCCATCACAAACCAATACATCTGCTTTCCCAAAGGGTATATCCCGCCCCTCTATGTTTCCGACAAAGTTGAGATCAGATAGCTCTAATAGCTTATACACCTTTTTAGTCACTTCATTGCCTTTACCTGGCTCTGAGCCTATATTAAATATTCCCACCCGTGGATTCTCTATGTCCAGAACATAGCTACAGTATATGGACCCCATTCTCGCAAATTGCATGAGGTTTTCTTCATCGCAATCAGTATTTGAACCGGCATCTATTATCAACATATTACCCGTT
>NZ_FQVH01000047.1 GCF_900129075.1 Caldanaerobius fijiensis DSM 17918 | reverse complement strand
AAAAGAAGGGTCTTCAGGGGGATTCAGAGCGACCCTGAAACCAAATCCTAGAGATAGTTTAACAGAGACAACCTGAAGAAGAAAGAGGGAATACGTGTACTACAATACAAAATGCAGCAATCGAGCATACATCGCAGAGAGGATTATATGTTTGGTCGATGAGTAGTCAAGCCTAAAATGAACTCACTGCGTTCGGGCTTGACAACCCATCTTCCCAAACATGGGTAGTAGCTATGCGATGTATGCATAAGTATCAAGTGGCACTTGATAGATTTAATCATGGTGAAATTTAAAGAAACAGTATTTAAATATCAAAGATCTTTATTAATCTCGTTAAAGGTCGACCTTTTTGGTTGATTACAAATCATATTATACGAGGGGGATTAAAACATGGCTCATCATCACGAGCATGAACAAATAAACGGGAAAAATCTCATTATTACGATGCTTTTAAATTTTATCATCACCATAGCGGAATTTGCAGGAGGTCTCCTGTCAGGTAGCCTTTCATTGATGTCTGATGCTCTTCACAACTTCAGCGATGGTATGTCGGTTATAATAAGTTATTTAGCATTGAAAATATCAAAAAGGGAAAATACTCAGCGCATGACCTTTGGATACAAAAGAGCAGAGATACTGGCGGCATTGTTTAATTCTTCGGTACTGGTGATCATCTCGGTTTATCTCTTTAAAGAAGCTTACTTTAAATTGATAAAGTCGGAACCCATAAACGGCAGATTGATGATAATAATCGCAATTATAGGCCTTGTCGCTAATGCACTATCGGTGTCGCTTTTAAAGGAGGGCGCTGACAAGAATTTAAACGTAAAATCGGCGTATATGCATTTGTTGTCTGATACACTGTCCTCTATGGGAGTTGTTGTAGGTGGCATAATGATATCCGCATACAGGATTTACTGGATTGATCCACTGCTTACGGTTCTAATCGGCATTTATATTATAAAAGAGAGTTTTGAAATAATAAATGAGGCTGTGAGCATTTTGATGCAGGCGGCTCCCAGGGACATCAATATTGAAGATATCCAGAAGAAAATAGAGGGGTTGCCTGAGGTAAAGAATATACATCATGTCCATATATGGAAGACCAATGACGATGATGTACATTTTGAATGCCATGTAAATGTGAAAGAGGACCTGACATTAAGCCAGTCAAAATCCGTAAGAAATCAGATAGAGGAAATCTTGAAAGAACTTTTTCACATACACCATGTGACTCTTCAAATGGAATACGAGTGCTGCGAAGATGTAGGCCTTATAAAAAATGAAAAGGATTGAGATGCATGATAAAATGGTATTACGAAGAAATGTATTTAAATCTATTTAAAGGAGTGATCTCACATGTTAAAGATAGAGGCTTTAAGTTTGGATGTTTCTAATGGTTCAGGAGATGTCTCCATACTTAAAAATATAAACCTGGAATTAGAAAGCGGAAAATTTTACGCCATCACCGGCCCCAATGGAGGAGGCAAAACATCTCTTGCCAAGGTGATAATGGGTATATACAAGAATACGTCAGGGAAAATATACCTGGATGACACTGACATAACTGATTTTGACATAACGCAGAGAGCACGAGCTGGCATAAGCTATGCTTTTCAAAATCCTCCCCGATTCAAAGGTTTAAAGGTGAAAGATCTTCTGAAGATATCTGCCGGTGAAAAAGAAGAGAATGTTGGTAGCGTATATTCCCGTTTGAGGGCGGTGGGGCTTTGCCCCCAGGATTATCTGGACAGAGAATGCGACAACAGCCTTTCAGGTGGAGAGATGAAGAGGATAGAACTGGCCACTGTCCTTTCAAGGCCGTCTAAGGTGATAATTTACGACGAGCCAGAGGCAGGGGTTGATCTGTGGAGCTTTGAAAAATTGCTCAATCTCATCAACAAGTATCACTCCAGAGGAGGAGTTATCACTATCGTGATAACTCACCATGAAAAGGTGCTCTCTCTGGCCGACGAGATAATCCTTATAGCTGATGGTGAAGTGAAGGAAAAAGGTAGCAGAGATAAGATGCTAAATATTTTGCAGGATGATTTCAGGTGCAGGTGGCAACAAGATTGTGGAGGTGATGAAAATGAACTTAAATGCTATTGACAGTGAACTTTTGAAGACTGTGGCAGACTTACACAAAATCCCCAGAGGTGCTTTTAATATACGAAAAAACGGTCAGGCGGTTGAGAGGAGGTCTTCAGACCATATTCAGGTTATACCTAAAACGGATAAGCCGGGCATTGATATTATCGTAGCTCCTGGTACCAAAAACGAGGCTGTCCATATCCCTGTTCTCATCACCCTTTCTGGCGTTGTGGATGTGGTATATAATACCATAGAAATCGGAGAGGGAGCGGATGTCGTTGTAGTAGCAGGTTGTGGTATACACAATCCCGGTTCTGAAAGGTCTCAGCACGACGGAATCCATGAGATAATTGTACGAAAAGGTGCACGCATGAGGTATATTGAGAAACATTATGGTGGGGGTGAAGGCACAGGAGAAAGGGTTTTAAATCCCAAAACCATCCTCATAATGGAAGAAGATTCCGTTGTTGAGATGGAATTGACCCAGATAAAAGGAGTGGACAGTACTTTAAGGGATACAAAGGCGAAGCTTGCAAAGGGTGCAAATCTTACTATTGTTGAACGCCTTATGACCCATGGGCGTCAAGAAGCCATATCGGATATGTTGATAGAGCTGGAAGGCGAAGGGTGCAGCGCTAAGATTATTTCCCGCTCGGTGGCCCGCGATGATTCAAAACAGGTATTTCGTCCCGTTGTGGTGGCCAAAGCGCCTGCAAAAGGCCATGTGGAATGCGATTCTATTATAATGGATAGAGGTAAGATAAGTTCTTCGCCGGCTATATCAGCAGAACATCCTGAGGCCCAGCTTACCCATGAGGCTGCCATAGGCAAGATAGCCCAGGAGCAATTGATGAAACTCGAAACCTTGGGATTATCAGAAAAAGAAGCGGAAGATGTGATTTTGCGGGGATTTTTACAATAGCCACAAAAATCCGGACCAATGGTCCGGATTTTTTCATGCCATGTTTTCTTTGCAACCACCAGTTGCTTGATGTACTTAACATGTAAATGTATTGCGATGCCAGTGCAACCATCAGTTGCTTGATGGGCTAAATATGTAGTGCTAAGCTATTCTTAAATCACAAACATATTCTAGAGGAGGTTATGATCATGATAGACATGAGAAAAGCAGGCGCATTTATATCAAAACTGAGAAAAGAAAGGGATATGACACAGGTTGAACTGGCAGACGCGCTAAATGTTAGTCACCAGGCTGTTTCAAAGTGGGAAGTAGGAGATTCTATGCCGGACATCGGAACTTTACCTAAACTCGCTCAGTTATTTGATGTTACCGTGGATGAAATTCTAAAAGGGGAGAGGTATAACCATGGAGACCTTGAAGAAAAGGAAGAAGGCCTGGTTGTAAGAGAATTAGCGGATGGTGACCTAGAGAGAATAGCCGAAATGATAAAAAATGATGAACTCAAAGCTGATGCGTTAGTTAATGTAGCACCTATAGTAAAAAGCAGCATGCTGGAAAAAATAGTAGATAATCTCAACAGTAATGTATTTAGCCTTGAAGATATAGTAGGATTGGCTCCTTTTGTCAGGCGCGATACACTGGACAGGCTTATAAAAGATATTTACCTAGAGAAAATTGATCCTGAACATATTTTAGGTTTAGCGCCCTTTGTAAGCCATGATACGCTGGATAGATTGCTGGAACATTTAGGAGAGACATATATAAATTGCGAATTAATCAGCAATCTGGCACCCTTTTTAAGGCGGGAAGAGTTAGAAAAAGCGCTGTAGGGGGGGTGATAGCACCTGTAAGCTGGACGAGTTTACACGACAAAACGAAGTCCAATGTACACCGCCAAACGTATCGACTTTTATGAATATATTTGGTGCATGGTTAGGTGTTGACATTGTTGATAAGATAGGAGGTTTTAAAGCATGATGACAATTTTATTAACAATGTTAGCAGGAGCTATACTAGGTGCTACATTTAAAAAACTTAGGCTCCCATTACCTGCACCAGCAACTTTGTCAGGTGTCTTAGGAGTGTTAGGTGTATTACTTGGAAGTATGTTAGCAAAGTTGTTCTAATTTAAATAGCGTCTTTATTCATGGTTTTATTATGAGTAAGGACACTATTTTTATATATCATCATAAGAATCAAGAATAAAATTTTGAATATGAAACTAAATTGACAGCGGGTTTTATTATCAATTGAAAATAATTACTTATAAAAAAGGGTTGAAATATCAGAGAATAATGCATATAATACTAATATAATGAATTTTCATTTGAGAAGGATGTGAAAAAATGGATAGAGTAAAAATTGGCACAAAAACCTCATGGATTACAATTTTTATTAACATAGCGTTATGCATTTTTAAGCTTGTTGCGGGATTTGTAGGAAGAAGTAGTGCTATGATTGCAGATGGAGTTCATACACTATCGGATATTTTAGCAACATTTGTAGTAATTTTAGGATTAAAGATATCATCGAGGGAGGAAGATGATAAGCACCCCTATGGGCATGAAAAATTTGAACCTGTTTTTGCTAAGATAATAAGTGTTGTTCTTATAATTACAGGTTTTTTAATTGGATTTGAAGGGTTTAAAAAATTAATATCTGGAGAGATAATAACACCAGGAAAAATTGCCTTAGTAGCGGCATTGGTTTCAATAATAGTAAAGGAAGCGATGTATTGGTATACAATTATAGTTGCAAGAAAGATAAAAAGTTTATCTATGGAGGCTGACGCATGGCATCATCGCTCAGATGCTTTTTCATCTATAGGAACATTTATTGGTATTTTTGCTGCAAGAATGGGCTATAAATTTTTTGATCCACTTGCTGCTTTGATTGTAAGTTTCTTTATTATAAAAGTAGGTGTAGATTTTTATTTAAAGGCTACAAAAGAATTGGTTGATGAAGCTGTTGATGAAGAAACTATAGATAATATTAAGAATATCGTTAATAGTGTAGAAGGGGTTAGAGGAATAAAGAGTTTAAAGACAAGAATCTTCGGTCACAGAATATATGTGGACTTAGAAATTTATATTGATGATAAAATTAGTGTAAAGGAAGGCCATGATATTGCTGAATTAGTTCATGATGAGTTGGAATCAAAGATAGATAATATAAAGCATTGTATGGTTCATATAGAGCCAATTGGATATTTTAAATAAGTTAAGGATATGGTTTATCCTCAACTTTTTATCTTTTAATCAAGTTATTTAATATACTTGATTAAGGCTAACCCATCCTTATGTATCGATATAAGGAAAAATAGAGAAAAAAGGAGTAATGTAATATAGATATAAATGATAATAACAGCAAAATACATAGATGTTTGGAAACATAACTCATGCAATATATAAAAGTTGTTGCAAGGCAGCAGAAAAAAAGAGACGAATAAAATAATTATTACCTCCTACTCGATTATATTTTCCTTGAGCAAATACGGATAATTTACCTTTATGTATTCGTATATTTTATTTGCTATCACTTTATGTCCACTTTCATTAGGATGAATGCCATCAATGCAGATAAGCTTTCTGAAATCGGGATAGTCCAGGAAGGCGCTCCTTACATCTATCAATTTTGTTTTGGTCTCTTCGGCAACATTTAGGATGGCCGAATTATATTTTTCTTGCCACCAATAAATTTTGCTTACGCTTCCAAGCCATTTTAAAATATTTTTGCCCATTTCCTCGTTGCCATGGCTTATCCATTTAAAATATCTATCAGGATCAAGCGGAGGCAATGTCATTAAAGCGGGGATTATATTCATGCTTTCTAGATTTCTTATCAAAACTTTGAGCTGTGTTTTAAAAACATCAAAATTTGTTTTTGGCTCATGTTCGGCATCTGGATTTTCAGCGACCTCCTGCCAATTAAAATCGCAGTCGTTTCCTCCAAATTCGATGAAGACAACATCGGGTTTATTTTTTATTAGCTCCTTTTGTAATCTTTCCATGCCTCTTAAAAGAGTATTTCCGAATTTCGCAACATTATTTACGGTGCCTTTAAGTTTATTTTGAATTAAACCGACATAACTTTCTTTTATCGGGACATATTTTCCTTTTTCTTCGCTGTATATTATACCTCTTGAAATGGAATCGCCCAGCACAAGAAAATTATAATTTTCTTTAACCGTTTTCATTCCCACTATAAGTCACCTCAATAACATTGCTTATGCTTAATTATACCTCTATCCATTAGCAGTGTAAACCATCTTTAATTTAGTAATTTGCAATATTTACAAATAGATTACTTTCCAAAAAGTTCAAAAGCATCGACAAAATGACTTTGAGGGTATGTGCTACGCCTGTTTCTCACAAAGTCACTTGCCTTAAATGTCACCAATATGGTGTGCGAAAGTTCATAAAATCTTAAGAAATACGACAAATTTTGTACAAAATTAACGGATAAAATATAATTGAAAGATAAATAAAAGAAAAAGGAGGTTTTCGTATGAGAAAGAGAAAATTTATGATTGTGCTGGCGGTCATAATAGCTCTGGCAATTCCATTTTCCGTCTTTGCAGCCACATCTAATACGCCAGCAGCAAAAAGCGTGAGGAGCTTCTTTGGAATAGACCCGTCAAAGCTTACAGACAAACAAAAGGCCGATATCACAGATTACAACAAAAAGATGGCCGACCTTCAGAAGGATTTTATCAACAAAATGGTTGCCGATGGGGTTATAACCAAAGAACAGGGTGATGCTGCTATCAAGCAGATCGACGACATGCTTAACAATGCCAATAAGAATGGCATGCCCTACATTTTTGGAATGGGCAGGAAAGGTTTTGGACGAGGTGATTTTGGCCTGGGCAAAATAGATACGTCGAAGCTCACCCAGCAACAAAAAACTGAGTTAATAGCTATTTATAAAGAAATGGCTAATCTGCAGAAGGATCTTGTAAACAAGTTGGTCTCTGAAGGTTTGATAACCAAAAATCAAGGCGATACTGCAATAAACAAAATCGATAATATGATAAACAATATAGAGAAAAATGGCCTGGCTAATTGTAGAGGGCTGATGATAGGTGGCATGGATGGCTTTGGATTTGTTTTAAAAGACATTGATACATCAAAACTTACCCAGCAGCAGAAAACAGAGATAATCAACTATTTCAAAAAGATGGCAGAATTGCAGAAACAACTGGTTAACAAGTTTGTCAGCTTCGGCTTAATCACTAAAGATCAGGGAAGCGCCATTACCAGCAGGATTGACAATATGCAGAAAAATATAGAGCAAAACGGGTTACCTCAAGGTTTCCACAAAGGCTTTAGGATGGGAAGAGGCCACTTTGGCGGTGAGTGGCATGAAAGATACAACCAGCAAAACGACACTCAACAGAACAGCACACAGCAGAACAACAATGGTTTAATTCAGGTTTCCCCTCAAACCTTGTAATTTAGACACAACAATGGCTTCAAAAGGATAACTCATAACTCAGATATTTCTCCCTCAACCTTATAAAAAATTTAATATTCCCCTCAATCTTATAAAAATAAGAGGTAGATATAGATCTACCTCTTATTTTTATGTGTGCGGCATGCAAATCCACAGTTTTATGGTATAATTATGGTGTGTGGTATGGAAAGAAGGGGGATAAAATGCCTGAAACGTATGATTTGACCGTAAAAAATATGTTTTCGGACATGGCAGACGATATAATCTCGTATTTAACGGGATTTAAAATCAAAAAACTGGATGAACTTAATATAGAGTTTACAAGGGTGGAGCGCAGAAACAGTGACATGATATTTAAATGCGAAACAGATGAGACAGAGACGAAAGAAATTGCTATTCATATAGAATTTCAATCTGAAAATGATACAACGATGCCATATAGAATGCTGCGGTATGCGGCAGAAATAATGGAAAAGCACAAACTGCTGCCGTATCAGGTTGTAATTTATATAGGCAATAGCAAAGCCCAGATGGATAATGGGCTAAGCTATACTGTTGGCAATAACAAGCTCGACTATACGTACAAAATATTAGATGCGGGAGAAATCAGATTTTTGGATATTGCAAAAACGAATTATTTCGATCTTTATCCGTTACTACCGGTTATAGATAGAGAAAAAAGAATAGAAGAGGGTGAAAAATACCTTAGAATATGTGTCGATTTAATCAAGGAAGCGCCCGTAAACATAAATAAAAAGAAGGACATTTTGTTTAAAGCCGAACTGCTTTCAGGTATAGTGTACAGTCAGGAAGTTATAAAGAAAATTTTCGAGGAGGTGGAAAAGATGTTGAGACTTGAAGAATCATCAACGTATAAGATGATAATTGAGAAAGGAATCAAAGAAGGCATGGAAAAGGGTATAAAAGAGGGTATAAAAGAAGGCATGGAAAAAGGGAAGGCAGAAATAGTACTTAAGCTTCTCAATAAAAAGTTTAAAGGGCTTCCGAAAAAATATGAAGAAAAAGTGCTGGGATCGGATATCAAGACGCTAGATAGGATAACCGATGATATATTTGATATGGAGAAGCCTGAAGATTTGGATAAGTATTTCGCTTAATGACTAGTGAAAAACGAGAAAGCGTACCTGAGCGTTATAAAAACCGTTCAGGTACGCTTTCTTTGAGGAAGGAGATGCTGGCTTTAGCTTTACAGTATCTCAGGCATCAACTTGCTCAGCCTGGCAGGGGTCCATATAGACCTTGCGAAAGGCCTTATGCGCACGCTAAAGCTGGTATCCACAGGCTGTAACTGATACTGAGGCAATGGTCCTGGTCCGCAGCTATTGCTGCCCAGGCCTCCATGCTCATAATCCATGTTTAGCACAGTCTCATCCAAGCGCTTAAGCTCATAGGTGTGATTGGCGCTGGTCAGATCCTCTGTGGAATACTGCTGTACGCTGACGTTCAATGTGGGCATGCCCACTACCAGCAATCCGTATCCACGTATATCTGTTACCGATGCCCATCTGACGTCAGACTTGTTTCCGTATTCCTGCGGCCTTATATACGGTACGTATTGCTCTTCTACCGTTCCTTCGTAAACCCCTACAAGGGCGCTTTCTTTGCGGTCTATATAGTTCTCATGGGGTCCACGGCCGTACCAGGCAAATCGGTCAAACTGACCTGGCATTCTCATCTGCAGACCTATGCGCGGCAGATGTGGCAATTCTTTTAAAGGCGAAAGGTCTGTAGTTATTATTATATCGCCGGTGCCGTAGATGGTGTACGTCACCACAGAGCGAAATGCCGGTGCTATGCTGTATGGGCCGAGCACGGATTGGACGCGCACCTTTATGGCCTGGGACTTGTGGCTTTGCACCTCGATATCTTCTATTCGCGGTACCAATCTATCAAGACCTGCTTTTATCCACTCTCTTGCCTGATGGACATCGTTGTCTGTGGGTGCCCTCCATATGTTTATCTTAGGCCCTTTGCTTACCATGGGTACGCCCTGGTATTCAAGGGATGCTATCGTCCCTCTGAATTTGTCAAATACCAGCCGGAAATCTTCTCCTGATATCGCCAGTTCTCTGTCGGTTTCATTCCATTTAAGCGGGGGCATAGACGATATTTTAATAACCGGAATCTTTGGTACTTCCAGTGGCAGTTTGAATTGACTCCACGCTACGATGTGACCCTTTGGCGCCCATATAGTGGCCTCCCTTAATGCAAAGGTTATATTTAGCCAGTATTCGGCGCCTGGCTTTGGAGTCGGGCAGCTGTAAGGGATAGTCAACAGCTCTTCCTGCCCTGCGGGTGTATGTAGTACTGGCAGTGTGCCCTGTTGAACGGCGTCTCCGTCGCACATAACAGCCCAGCTCGCTTCCAGGTGTTCAAGGGATAAAAAGTTGTAGCGGTTTACTATCTTCACCTGGCCTTTTAATAGGTCTACGGGATAGACCTGCACAGGCTCTATGGCTTTTTTCAGTTCTATGACACCGGGATAAGGTCTTCTGTCAGGGAACATAAGTCCGTCGATACAGAAATTCCCGTCGTTGGGCTTATCTCCAAAGTCGCCGCCATAGGCAAACCATTCTTCACCTGATTCTGTTTTCTGGCGAATCCCGTGGTCAACCCATTCCCATACGCATCCGCCCAGCAGCCTGGGGTATTTGTATATAGCATCCCAGTACTCCTTTAAGTTACCTGGTCCGTTGCCCATGGCGTGAGCGTATTCGCACATGAAAAAGGGACGAGGGTCATTGATCTTTTCTCCCTGCTCTATAAGGTAGTCCACCCTTGGATACATGACGCTTACTATATCCATGACTGGTGAGTCAAAAGCGCCTTCATAGTGGATGGGCCTTGTGGTGTCTACCGTCCTTATCCATTCTGCCATGGCGTCGTGGTTGGGACCGTATCCTGATTCATTTCCCAGCGACCAGATGATGACCGATGGATGGTTTTTGTCCCTGTGCACCATCCGGCGAGCGCGGTCTATAAAGGCTTCTTTCCATGCTGGGTCGCAGGCCAACTGGCTTACATTGCCTGTAAATGCAAATCCATGGGCTTCCAGATCTGTTTCATCGATGACATATAGCCCATATCTGTCGCACAAATCCAGCCAGCGGGGATCGTTGGGGTAATGGGATGTCCTCACAGCGTTTATATTATGCTGTTTCATGAGGGTGATGTCCTGGATCATGGACTCTATGGTCACAGCGTAACCCAGGTCCGGATGGGTGTCATGCCTGTTTACCCCTTTGATTTTTATAGGGGTGCCGTTTACCAGGAGCTTGCCGTCTTTTATCTCAACTTGGCGGAATCCCACGTTGAAGCTCTCCACTTCCTGTATGGCGCCTGTAGAGTCTTTTAGCGTCACCAGAAGGGTGTATAGATTGGGTGTCTCTGCAGTCCACTTTTTAGGATTGGATACATCAAAGGACATCCTGAGCTCTTTTTCCTCATCGCCGTTTAAAGACAAAACCTCATCATATGCTCTTTCAAAAACGGTATTTTTGCTATCGTCCACTAGAGTCGCTACTATCTGATAGCCATCGGATTTTTCTTTAGCATAGTTTTTAACGTTTATCTTTACATCCAGTACGGCGTTTATGTACTGCTCATCCAGCTTGGTCTTGATATGGACGTCCCTTATGTGCACATCAGGTGTAGCGAAAAGGTATACATCGCGGAATATACCACTGAGCCTCCATTTGTCCTGGTCCTCCAGGTAACTGCCGTCAGACCACTGGTATACCTGGACAGCTATGGTGTTTTCGCCGATGCGGATGAAAGGCGTTATGTTAAACTCTGAAGGGAGATGGCTTCCCTTGCTGTATCCCACCATTTTGCCGTTTACCCATACCATGAAAGCGGAGTCTACTCCTTCAAATACCAGAAATACCTGTCTGTCTTTCCAGTTTTCGGGTATCATGAAGTTCCTCCTGTATGAGCCTACAGGGTTTTCGTCAGGCACAAATGGGGGATCTACGGGAAAGGGATAGGCTACGTTGGTGTAGTTGGGTTTGCCGTATCCTAACATCTGCCAGTTGCTGGGAACGGGTATGGTGTCCCATTCACTGACGTTATATGATTCCTGTTCAAAGCCCTCTGGCGTCTCGGCGGGTGATGGAGCATAATGGAATTTCCAGTTTCCGCTGAGCAGCCTGAAGTATGGAGATAACCCTCTTTCAGATTCCAGCGCTGACTCAATGTCAGCATAAGGGATTAATGTGGCGTGTTCAGGTTCCCTGTTAATTGAGAGGGTACTTAAATCCTCCCATACAGGCAAAGGCTTTCGCATATCATACATAATAAGACCTCCATCTGTAAAATTATCTGTAAAATTAGTGCTTCGGTTAAATTCTACCAGATAGCTATGCAATATTCAAGTATTGTTATTTCTTTATATCCAAAACTTCGCTGTCAAAATAGTAAAGGTACACGTCCTCAAATCTTGGTTCTACCTGTACTGAATCAGGTAAGGGCTTTCTATCAGAAATTATCCTCGCTTCAATCATCCCATCATCAGTTCTACGAATACTTCCCAGCTTGTATTTTTCTTTTAAGGCCTCAAGGACATCTTCCTGAATCTTTGACACCCATACTTTTCCCTTTATGTCATTTAGTATGCTTTGTGGACTTCCCTTTTTTATAAGGCGGCCTTCCTTTATGAGAAGTGTGTCACTGGCGATGTACTCAATATCTGATACAATATGGGTGGAGATAAGGATAATTCTATCACCTGATATCTCCGATATGAGATTTCTGAATCTTATACGCTCTTTTGGGTCTAATCCTGCCGTAGGCTCATCCAGTATAAGTATTTGAGGGTCATTGAGCATTGCTTGAGCTATCCCTAAGCGCTGCTTCATGCCGCCGGAGAATGTGCCTATTTTTCTCCGACTTTCGCTTTTGAGGTTTACCAGTTCTAATACCTCTTCAACCTTTACTTCAGCATCATGTTTTTCTATACCCTTTAATGCCGCTATATACATGAGAAATCTCCTTGCAGTAAAGTTTTTGTATAGCCCAAATTCCTGAGGTAGATAACCCAGTAAGTCCCTGTACCTATCACCTAACACATGAATGTCCCTCCCGTCCAAAAGTATCCTTCCATTGGTGGGTTTTAATATGTCTACTATGATCTTCATCAAAGTGGTTTTGCCTGAACCGTTAGGGCCAAGAAGTCCGTAAACACCATTACTTAATTCGGTTGAAAAATCTTTTAAAGCCCATTTATCTTTATACCTTTTTGATACTCTCTCAATAGTTAGATTCATATATTTCGCTCCTTTCGAAATAGTACCTATTCAAAATGTTTTTTATCTGAACTGATGTTAAAACAATACCTATTATCAATGCGGCGATGTAAAACGCGATGTTGATATTCATAACTTTAGTGGCAACCTCAGGTTGGGTGTATATCGCCAGTATGACAGACATCCATAATCCAAGTATAACTGTTACGGTATAACCGCCCCTTATTCTGTTGGCGAGCCATAATGTTATACCGCCAATGACCGTCAATGGGGTAAGCCACATAAGTGTGATTTTCCACAAAATAACTTCTGGATAAAGTGAGTCAAATATCAATGTGAGAACGGTGTTTAATATTATGTTATAGAATCCAATGACTATGAGCTTTGAAAGCATTATCTGTTGTGGTGTTATTTTACAGGACAACTCTATTTCCACCACATTTTGTTCCCTACCCTTAAAAACTTCAACTATTCCCAGTACGAATGGAAATGGTGACAGTGCCATAATTGAAATATATGGATTGTGCTTTGCGCTTGTGACAATTATATATCCTAAAACGAATATGATGCTGCTTATAATCCAGTAGCTTTTACTCATAAAATTTATATCCAACGCTGATAAGTGAATGAGATTCATAAACTTTTCCCATTGTGTCATATAAAGCTTTTTCTTTTGAGGTACATACTGCCTCAATTGTTCTATGGTTAAGCCAATGGCATCTTCATTGGGAACAGGTACAACATAATTTTTTAGTATTTCTTCTATGCATGTAATTTCATCATTTAAATCATCATCATTATTGTGTTGTATTTCATCATACTGATTTATTCTGTCTTTTTTCATGAATTTCACCTCCCATAGTCTCAGTTTCGGTTTTTTTAAGCAACTTTTTTAACTTAAGAAGTGCTTGCCTTAGCCTGGATTTTACGGTTGGCTCTTTACACCTGGTTATATTTGCAATTTCTTTTATCTTCATATCATGATAGAAGCGGAGTATTATCACTTCTCTTTGTTCTTCAGGTAGTGATAATA
The DNA here is from genome assembly GCF_900129075.1 of Caldanaerobius fijiensis DSM 17918. NCBI lineage: Bacteria > Bacillati > Bacillota > Clostridia > Thermoanaerobacterales > Thermoanaerobacteraceae > Caldanaerobius > Caldanaerobius fijiensis. Next base: position 2,578 of record NZ_FQVH01000047.1, on the reverse strand, counting down.
TTGCATCCTTGACGTCGTCATATTGATGCTTTGCCTTAAATATGTCCCAAACCTTGTTATTAGCATCTGTGAAACTTTCATTGAGTTTCATAGCATTTGTGCTCTTGAAATCAGAGCTTCTGTAATAATCCCTGCAATGATTTACCGCAATTTTCAAAAGCCAATGGCTAAACTGGTTATTTAGCCTATAACTCCTTATGTTCTTCATCATCTTTATAAATATTTCCTGGGTAAGGTCATAGGATATATGGTAATCACCTATTTTTCTATACACGTATGAAAATATTTCTTTATAATGTCTTCTTACCAATACTTCCATAGCTGCTTGACTTCCATTTAAAATCTCTTCAATTAATTCATCGTCTGTGGGCACATCTTCACCGCCTTTCACATATTTTAGATTTAATATACCTGATGGTTTCTAAACGTCCTGTATATCAACACAATAATGACTAACGATAGCACTGTAAATAATATTAACATCAAATTTGCTATAAGGATAGGATGACCCAATATATTGTAAGTTTCAAAAGCCTTAAAAAGATTCTCAACTCGTATCAGTTCTGTATAACTGAAATCCTTGATTATAGCTAAAAATCCCTTAATATTACCAATAAACACGTTCAAAAAAACCGGATAGGAAAAAATGATGCCACCAGCGAAAAATGATATAAGGCCGGAACTAGATATTGAGGATATAAACATTACCAAAAGACCAAAGGCTATTCCTCCAGTTATAAATATTACGGTTTGCAGGATATAGTATTGTATAATAGTGAAATTATATGGTGTTGTGGCATATTTATAAATGCTGTTCAGGGGGTTGTTTAATTCATCTATGGCATATGTCAATAACCCTTTGTTAATCCCGAGGGTTAAAAGGTTCAAAAGAGAAAAAAACAACCCAATAACCGTTACGTATGTAATAGAAGCAATAATTTTGGCTGTTATAACGAGTCCTTTTCCATTTTTGGTGGTTAAAATCAGGGAATCCATATTGTTTGAGTATTCATCGCTAAAGATAGGGGATATACCCAATAATACCATGGCTCCCATAAATACAAAACCAAAAGAGTATATAAAATCGATTAAATCCGAAGTACCAAAAAATCCCCAAATATATACCCCGGGTGCTGGTAATCTTTTTAGCATAGAATATTTCAACCTGGTTTCTTCATATTTGTATCCTTTATGTTCCATGGTTGTTAACTGATGTTTTAATTCATTTAGCTGGTCAGTATGGTTTATTATTCTTCTCTGTGTATTGACAACATCAATAAATATTTCATTTTTTCGCATTCCTTCCTGAGTAAGATGTGTACGTCCGTCTTTTTCTGTAACTATATAGTTTTTTTGATCGTTTTCGAACCAATTTTGTGCCAGCTTAACTTTGTCTGATGTGAGTGGGCCTTTATATTTTTTGTATTCTGAGTAAAAGCTCTTATAATTGCCATATAGCTCTGATTTCTGTTGTAGTGAAATTAACAAAAACAGTAGCACAAATATGGTTATTGTGACATAAATAATTTTTCTGCTGAAAATTTTATAAAGCTCATGTTTTAAAAGTTCTGGTAATATCAATTTATCTTTCCTCCCTCAGGTAATGTTTTTTACTTCTATTTATATAGACGAAAAAAGATTCAAAAAGGATTAAAGGTATTTATAGTTCGATTTATTATTAGGATAATCTTTTAAATTACAGATCTTAAATTGCAATATTAAATGCGACACATTTTTTGGAAACCAGATGTGTTGCTCATTAGTAGCTCGTTCCCATGCAGAGTAGGGGTGAGCATAGTAAATATCAATCCCGTGGACATTTAGATTGGCAAACTCACTACCGTTATCCGCAGTGATGTTCTTAAACACCCGAGAAAACATAAGACCATACTGGCTGACTTGGAGGATCTTACTTTTTCGGCCACAGAAAGATCGATTCTTCTCATATACCGCCTGGCTAGTTTCAGGGAAGTATGCTTCATACGTATGTGCCGGCGTTGAGTTGTGGTGCCACGTTTTATTCGCGGTAAATGGTGCTGTGATGACGGCCAAGTTTTTTAGCGATTTGAGATGGTGAGAACCCTTATCGGGTTTCACGCTATGGTTCAACTATTTTTTGGTGTCGCATTTAATTTTACAATTAATCAAAGAGATATTTGAAATATACGCAAGACTCTATAACTTACTAAAAGGCGAATTCAGTAACGCAGCGAATTTGCAGGATAGGCTGTTTTTAGGAAAAACCGGCGGGAATCCTCTCTAATTTATTAGAGAGATGAAAGCCGGCTATTTAATTGTAAATTGCATTGGTGTATACTATATGTGTAAAAAAATAAGCTTAAAAAGCGAAAGACGAGGGGGTGAAAAAGTGAAACTAAAGAAAATCAACCCTGATTTTAAACAAAGGGTTATACAATTTGAATTAAATCCTGATAAAAAACAGAGCATAATACTAAATTCCTTGACGTATGCCTCATCAAAATTATGGAATGTAGCAAATTATGAAATAAGAAACTGGGACAAAGGTAGCGGACAAAAATACCCTGACTGGTATGACCAAAAATCAAGGCTAAAAAAT
>NZ_FQVH01000046.1 GCF_900129075.1 Caldanaerobius fijiensis DSM 17918 | reverse complement strand
TTAAAGAAACAATATTTAAATATCAAAGATCTTTATTAATCTTGTTAAAGGTCGACCTTTTTGGTTGATTACAAATCATATTATACGAGGGGGTATTAAAAAGCTTATTGTGCCTGCTGACAATATGGCTGAGGCCTCAGTGGTCGATAATATAAAAATATATGGGGTCAAAGATCTAAAACAACTTGTGCAGTTTTTAAATGGCAATATTATGTTACCTGAAGCTAAAAAAGGAATTGCTTATAAAGTTCAAGAATACGATATTGATTTTTCCGATGTAAAAGGTCAGGAAGATGCCAAAAGGGCCATGGAGATAGCAGCGGCTGGTGGACACAATTTACTACTTATAGGCCCTCCAGGGACAGGTAAGACCATGCTGGCAAAGAGACTTCCTACTATATTGCCCGATCTCACCTTCGAAGAATCGTTGGAAATAACAAAGATATATAGCGTAGCAGGTTTATTAGGTGAGGAGCCGCTTATAACGAAGAGGCCCTTTAGATCGCCTCATCATACGATATCTACTGCTTCACTGGTGGGAGGTGGCAACATGCCGCAACCAGGGGAAATAAGTCTTGCCCATTATGGTGTACTTTATCTCGATGAGCTTCCTGAATTCAGGAGGGATTGTCTTGAAGCATTGAGGCAGCCTCTGGAGGATAAAAAAGTTGTAATATCAAGGGTCAACGGCAAATATAGCTTTCCTGCTGATATCTCATTGATTGCTTCTATGAACCCATGTCCGTGCGGTAGCAAATCGCAGAATTTTTAGTACCGCTGATATCTTGACTGTCTTTGTATATCGGTAGCAGATATAGTTTTATATCAACCTCGTTGTTTGTATATATTACCTCTTTAACTAGACTCTGAATTAAAGATTTCTTTTCTTCAAATGATAAATCATCATACAGTTCTGCGAAGTCTCTCAATCGGGAATAAATGAAGTCTGCTTCGATATTTTCCGACTCAATTCTGTTTAATTCAATATCGATGTTGTTGTAATTCTGTATGAGTTCACTTTTTTCCTTTTCGTAAGATTCATATTTTTGTTTAATTAATTCTGCAGGAAGTGCACCGGTGGAAGCAAGATTGATGAGATTATCTATTTGTTTTTCAATTCCATTTATTTGTTCCTCTATACGCTTCTTCTCTTTAAGCAGTGTTGGTTTCTTGCTGTCATTGCTTTTGATCAACTCTTTTATTCGTTCGTAAATATATTCTCTATCCAGAGATAACTTTTTGAGTTCTTCTATAACGGCATCTTCAATTACATCTGCTCTTATGTTCTTATTTCCGCAATCGATTCCTTGCTTTTCTTTAGTGGAGCATCTGAAATATGCATAAGTGTAATCATCGTCATTTTTATGACGTTTGGAATACGACAAAACCATTGTTCTTTTGCATATTCCACATTTGACTAACCCGGACAGTACCGATTTTATGCCCTGGCCCGTTCTGGGAGCTTTCAAAGAATTTTCTTTGAGTTTGTTCTGTACACCAATGTATATTTTCGACGGTATAAAACCCTCATGCTCGCCAACAGCAAGTATCCATTCGCTTTTATCTCTTTCCCTTGTGGTTTTTTTATAGGGACGTCTTCTATTGTAAAGTATGAGGCCGTGCTTTCCATCAAATTCTTCTTTTCTGCTTACAATTGTTACTCCTTCTTTTAGAAAATATTCGTATGCCTCTTCGTCAGCTATACAGTAAATAGGATTTTGCAAAATTCTAGCCATTTGATTATCGTTCCATCTACCTCCTCTCTTTGTTAATATTCCCATTTTATTTGCTCTGACGACATTGCGACGTATGCTACTATTAGGATCATAATAATACCATAAATAGAATTGCATTATAATTTCGGATTCATGCGGGTTAATAACCAATTTTGATGCTTTCTTTTTCTTGCCATCAACGAAAAATTCTTTTTTCTCTACATCAAAACCCATAGGAACGGGGCCACCGTTCCATTTCCCGAGTTTTGCCCTGTCTATCATATTGTCTCTGACACGTTCCGCGATGGTTTCCCTTTCAAGTTGTGCAAAAACGGCTATAATCATCATCATCGCACGCCCAACAGGTGTAGATGTGTCAAAATTTTCAGTTATTGATATGTAACCTATTCCAAGTTGGTTAAGCTTTTCTATAAAATCAGAGAAGTCAAGAACACTTCTGCTTATGCGGTCTAATTTGTATGATATTATGTACTGGAATTTTCCTTTTTCGGCATCTGCCATCATTCTCTCAAAATCAGGCCTGTCCGTATTTTTTCCGGAATAGCCTTCATCCTTATCGTAAACTATATAATTCCATCCTCGTGCTTCGCAGTAAGCTATTCCGCGACGCACTTGATTTTCTATAGATTCGCCTTTCTCTGTCAATACACTTTTTCTGGCATATATGGCCGCGGTTACTGTTTGGGGTGTAATAGACGACTCTGACATTCAGAATCCCTCCACGAATTTATTTGTTCTTTTAAGAAGTTACTGAATTTCAATTCAACAAGCGGCCTGGGAACACAAAGTACAGAGGAAACGTAATCGAAAGTACAACCATCCAGTTCGTTTGCAAGCGATAATATATCTTCATCTTTGATAAGAAGTTCAGCAGCGAAAATATTGGCTTCCAATTCATATTTATCGACGGCGAAAAACGTAAAATCCCTTATGTAGTAAAAGTTTGCTTTGCCGTGACAAAGCCCATGTCCTAATTCATGAGCGACGGCAACCTTTTTCTCCGATGGGTCAAGATCGCGGCTAACGAAAATAAAGTAGTTTTCGCGATCACGTACAAACATGCCTTTAGTTTCTCTGTTTTTGAAATTAAAATTATAAACATAAAAGTTTAGATAAGAAGCAATTTCATATGGATCGTTAGTGTTATACTTTTTGATGAGCTTCGTTACCAATGATTTAATATCCAAGGATATACCTCCTTGTCTATTTTCTCTTTCGTTTGCTTAAGATGATACGCGCAATTCTAATTAAATCATCTTTATCTTCGTCTGTCAAAGGTTCTCCATCGAAAAGAACGCCGTCCCTTTGCAATAGGAATGAAATATCTATAGGCTTGTTGTCATCATCGTATTGCGGTTCGTCTTGAGGTAGGTAGCCCGCCATCTTCAGAAGTTCCTCAACATTTACTTTATATACAGGTGCCAATTTTCTCAAAGTATCAGCAGAAGGTTTTCTTACTCCATTTTCAATTTGTGAAATGTAGCTATCTGACACTCCAGAAAGTTCTTGTACTTTTCTTGTCGTTAATTTTAAATTTTTTCTTAAACCTTTTAGGTACTTACCTAAGTTTTCCATTGTTATCCCCTCCAATAAAATCCAAATGGGAAATACTGTATGCTTACTATATTGAATTATATCATTTTTGTTTGCAAAAGTAAACAAAAGTAAGCAAAAAAATAGCATTGTTTGCTTGCAATTGCAATCAAACAATGCTATAATAGCAATAGCAGATGACATTAAGGGGGTATACAGAGTGCTGGAAGTCAGAGTGAAAGATACCCAGAAGCTCACTGAAGTAATAATCAAATCGGGTTATACGAAAAGATCGCTCGCGAGAGCAATAAACGTTTCTAATAGTTTTATCAGTCAAATTACTACTGGTCGTAAAAACCCTTCGCCTAAGGTAGCAAAAAAGCTTTGCGATGAATTACATATCAATTTTGATGATTACTTTGTTATCGACAATAGAGGTGCTGAAAATGACAAAACTGAACGTACGTGTGTCATATGTTGACCACTGTCAGGAAGAAGCAGAGCGAAAGGAAAGAGAATTTCTTACGACATTTTATAATGCGATCTCTAAAAGATTGCAGACAAGTGAGGAAAAACACCATGATAACTGTGTCAGACATACTCTCTAAATATAATCTTACCGAAACTCAGCTTGCCAACATGCTTGGTATGTCGCTAAAGCAAATACATCGCCTTAAGACCGGAAAATCTAAACCGGGCCGTAAAGCAATAAAGAGAATCTCAGAAGTTTTCCCGGAAATAGACGTGAGGGAGCTTATATAGCTTATATAGGGCGAAGTGCGCCCAAAAGTATGGCAGTAAAAATATAAGTAAGGGGGATGCAAAGTTTGTGTGATAAAAACAAGGTATACCAACTATATTTCATTGAAAAGCTTAAAGTTGTTGATATCGCAAAAATAGAAGGTGTATCTCAACCGGCCATAACGCAAATTTTACAGCAATTTCCCGAATATAAACAAGAAAAAGAACGTCGTAAGAAAGAAAATAAGATAAAAAATCGTAATTGGACGAACGAATATAAAAAACAACAGCGTCAGCTTAAGAAGCTTCAAAAGGAAGCCGAACGACAGGAAGACGAAGCAATCATGTGGGCCTTGCAGGAACTCCAAAAGCAAAATGCTGTAGCAATGAGTAAGCGAAGGAAACTTCAGGGAAACATTCTGTGGGAAGCATATCTAAGCGGATACCGGTACGATCCCGAATACGTGAACCGTGCAGGACGTAAGGACCCCTCATATGTGTGGAGGGAAGACGTACCGTTCTTCGACGAAGGAGATAAAAGCGCCAAAAGATATAAGCGAATTCCTGTACATACTTCGAGTGCAGCCGCAGTAATTTATGAGGAAAGGAATCGGGTAGAAAGCGAAAAATGGGAGAGTACAACAGAAAAAGAAGCCCTAATGTAGGGTTTATTTTTTTGCTAAAAGGAGCTGATGATAAATGCTCGGACGCACGCACTTAGCAATAGGTCTTGCAGCAACGGCAACAGCCGTGACAAACATACATGCATTGCCGGTTTCACTTGCGGTTGCGGGAGTGGCAAGCCTGATACCCGATCTCGACGAACGTCACAGCCTCATACGGAGAAAAATAGACACCGCGGGTATACCAACGGGCCTGATACTGCTTCTTGCGACAGATGCAGGAATGTACATGTATGTATACATACGCCTACTTTCTGCGTTACTCTTTGCGGGCTTTTTCGTTTTTGCTTACCTAAGCCCGCACAGATCGTTCACCCACAGTTTTCTCGGGCTTTTAGTGTTCCTTTCGGCAATATATACGTCGTTTCCACAGTACATCGTTCCGGCTTCAATTGGATACGCAGCGCACCTGCTTGCCGACGTGTGCACAAACTCCGGTATCGAGCTTTTATGGCCGTGGCGAAAAAGGTTCGGGCTGCATTTGGGACAAACGGGCGGAGTTCTGGATGTCCTTGCAGGAAGTGCCGCTGTGGTTCTGCTGGTTTTGGAAATAGTCAAAAAAATGATTTGAAAGAGCGAAAGAAAGATGATTTTCTTTCGCTCTTTTTTGTATCGGTACCAATGAAGAATTCCTCCTTAGCAATACCGCCGGACATCCGGCGGTGTTTTTTTGCAAAGCCGTGCTCTTCCCCCTGGCACGGCTGAAAAAAATGAGCAATGCGGTCCGTCCCCCTTCCGTATTGCTCATTTTTTTTGTGCCCTTCTCTATGCTTCAAAAGCTAAAGAAAGGAGGTGGATATCTGAAACAATTGACGGCCCCAAAGTGTGAAGGACTGCAATATATTTTCGCAGTCCTTTTTGTATATTAACGCCCGAAAAAAAAAGGAGTGATGGCATGTCAATATCGGATATTGTGGAGGTTATAACTGCTGTAGTTATCACGATAGTCTTGGTGCTACTATTGATAGTGCTTTTCACGTGCATCAATAGTCTCAATCCATCCGTTCAGGTCCACACAATCAGCATCACGGCACCGATCAAATCTCTTGATTTGAAGGAAGCAACCGCATCAACAGGCAATATGGCAAATGTGTTCTTCATCGGATATGGAGAATACAATAGCAGCGATGAAGAATACTTCGTTTTCTATGAACAAGTCGGAAAGAATTCATATAAATTAGAAAAAGTTCCGACCGAAGAAACTATAATAACCGAAACAAATGAACAGCCTAAAGTGCAATACGTATGCAAGTACGCTGTATACGATAAGAATTCAGCACCTACGGGAGTAGAGATAAGCTACAAAAATCTGGACGATATGGACAGTTTCTTGCAAAAAGCAATCAGAAGCAGAATAGACCCGTCCAGACATAAGGATATATACCTGATCGGTTCGCCGGAAGTCACACTGTACATACCCAAAGGTACGATAAAAGTCAAATATAACATCAATTTTTAAAGGACTGCAATACATTTTCGCAGTCCTTTTTTCATGCCGTGCCGCCGTCCCCCTCGGCACGGCTATACATACAAAAGAGGTGGTGTGATGAGTGAAAAAATATTGATATCCTTAACATCAGAAGAGCAAAGGACACTCTTAAAAGCAGCAAAGCAGATGGAAGGTACATACGGACGTGCAGCAGCATACTGGAAAAAATACGAACCACACATGAAAGCATGGGCTAACATTGTGCAGAAACTGGAAAACAAGACGCCAAAAGAAATGGTAAAAAAAGAAGGCCTCCCAAATGCTGCACAGCAAGTGACTGAAAAAATCGAAATAACCAGCATTTGGGTGAAAAAGGTGGAACAGGAAAATGTGAGGGCAATTATATCGATTGTCCTCAACAATGCCTTTGTAATAGGGGGAATCAAAATCCTTGAAAACAAAACCGGAAAGCTTTTTGTGGTTTTTCCGTCAAGAAAAACATATGCAGAGCAGTTCATCGAGTTTGCATATCCGGTTGGCCGGGAACTCCGTCAGAAGATATGTGATACGATATTGGATGAATACAAGAGGCAGTCTGAAAGATGACTGCCCACAGGGACAGCAAAAAAGCTGTCCTTTTTTATTGTGGGGACAACCCACAAGCTCCTCCTCTGTAAAACTAAATGGGGACACATCACAAAAAAGAGCGGCTTTCAAAACCGCTCTTTTTTGTTTTTTACTGAGTTTTAATTTTCTCATATTTCTCCTCCAAAAATTTTTTACTTGCACACAAAGAAGGGCGGTTACCACAACCGCCCTTCTTTGTTTTTAATAGAAAGCTTGTGCAAGTAAAAAAAAACAGTCCCATAAGGAGGAGAGATGTATGAGAAGATTAAAACGCGTTGTGATAAAAGAGGAGCTGGTTGCTCTTACAGGAGATTTTACAGAAGCGGTAATTTTAAATCAATTCATATATTGGTCGGAAAGAATTGCCGATTTCGATAAATTCATTCTGGAAGAAAAAGAAAGGGCAAAAATAAACGAAGAAGATATTAATATTCAACCAAGAAACGGCTGGATATACAAAAAAATCAGTGAGTTAAAAGATGAAATAATGTCACCGGAATCCGAAAAAACCATACGCAGAAAGGTACAGAACCTAGTTGAAAAAGGTTACCTAGATGAAAGAACAAACCCGCTGTACAAATGGGACAAAACTCTGCAATACAGAGTTAATATGGTTAAAATAGCAAAAGATTTATATAAGATTGGATATTTCCTGCAGGATTACAAATATGATATCTCAGAACTAATAGATAAACAAAACGACATGACGGATAAACAAAACAACATTTCAAGTGGACAAAGTTCACCTAATGAACAAAATGTCCCACCGAATGGACAAAATGACGATTCGAATGGACAAAACTTGTCAAATGAAGAAAATGTCGCTTCGAAGAGTCAAAATGACGATTCGGTTGGACATGTCGCCTCGGAGAGTCAAAATGACGCTGCAATACCAGAGATTACTACAGAGATTACTCTCCCTAGTAACAGTATATCTTTAAAAGATGCTAATAACACTCCTAAGAATAAAAATAAACATATATCCCCACCCACCCACCCCTTATATATATATAATAACGCGTGCGCGCGCGTACGCACAGAAAGCAACATAGATGAGAATACCGCTCTCTCCAGCGATACTCAAAATATACCGATCACTGGAGGTGAATCCGCTGTATCGAACGATGCGGAAAATATCTCCAATGCAAGCATCCCCCACCTTCAGTCACCCTTTCTCTCTAAGCCTCTCTCCCAAGATACTGAGCTTCATACGCGCGATTGCACCTCATTCCGCGAAAGTAACGCGCGTACCGCTTCCTCACCCGCGCATGTCCTCGGTGAAAATGATTCTCAATTGATTGACAGCATCGGCACAGAGCCAGATCCCAAGCAGGGAGAAGGCCCCGTGTGGTATAATTCCAGCGCGGAGGCGAGCGGGCCGGTTAAGGTGCAGATGCCACCGATTTTGGGGGCCATTTTAGGCAACACAGCCTTGGCAGCGGATGATGCAGCTGATGTGCAAGTTCTGCAGGAAGCGTCTGAAGATGGTGAGAAGGATGGCAAACAACCTTCTAAAAAGCGCAATTCTGAAAAACGGCAGCTTGCAGATGCGCAGGAACGGATATTCGAAGCATGGAACGCTGAAAAAATCATTGTGCATAAGGTTCTGAACGAGCGCATGAAGCGTGCAGCGTCCTCCGCATTAAAGGTTTACACAGAGCAGGAAATAATCACAGCCATCCGGAATTACGCAAAAATTCTGCACAGCAACGACTATTTTTTGACATACAAGTGGACATTGGATGAGTTCCTGAAGCGTTCGATAGAAAAGTTCTTAAACTGGGAGATATGTTCGGCGAACTACATCGACCGGCGAAAACAGTACGAGAGAAAGCGGGACAGTGTGAAAGGTGGAGCTTCACCGAACGCCGATGCCGGCGGAAGGACGGACTCAAGACAGGAGGAGCAGTTTGTGGAGTGGATTCCGGCGGCGTGGCTGGAGGTCGAAGAGAAAATAAAGCAGGAGAAGGAGGCGCGTAGGAATGCAGGGCTGGCTTAAAAGCGACAAAACCGAAAAGTGCCCGTACTGCGGGAAGGAACTGCACTACCTGTACATGACGGTGATGGGCAGGAACATTGCGGAGCATCTTGAACAGTGCGACTGCCTGGGTGCGGTGCGGGAAAGAAAAAAGAACCTGAACGCAAGGCGTGAAGAAGAACGCCGGGAAGCTGAAATGAGGCTCAAAGCAAAAATTGACGAGCTGTACAGGAGGTCGAAGATCGGGCGCAGGTTCATCGAAAAGAGCTTTGACAACTTTCAGGCCACACCGGACAATGCTGCTGCGCTGCAGGCAGCGAGGGACTATGCAGAGCGCTTCGAACTGTATGCAGAAAAGGGGTTGGGCCTCATGTTCCACTTCGAAGGTTACGGAACGGGGAAAACGCATCTTGCCTGTGCCATCGCAAACCACCTGATACGGGAGAAGCAGGTGGGCGTCATATTCGGCAACACCGCATCGCTGTTTTCGGACCTGCGCGAGCTGGACGACATTGCACCCATGCTCGAGGAGCTGAAGCGGGTTGATCTGCTGATCATCGACGACCTCGGCAAGGAGCGGCCGACGGAGTGGGTCGCAGAGAAGACGTACGAGATAATCAACAGCAGATACGAGAACCTGAAGCCGATCATTGTGACGACCAACATGACAACGGCAGAGATTGCGAACCATCTCGGGAAGGTCGGTGGCGCAACGGTCTCAAGGATCTCAGAGATGTGCAGGGCCGTGATGGTGGGCGGGCCGGACATGAGGCAGAAAAACGGGTGGGGGTGCAGAAAATGAGCGACATGGAGCGTGAAGTGCTGGGTGCGATACTCTTCCAGCCCGAGGAAAACGAGGCGTATCTGGAGACTCTGACAGCCGACGATTTCTTCGACCCGCGCAACAGAGCGGTCTTCAGCGCGGTGAAGAAAATCAAGGCGAAAGGGCTGGTTCCCGACCTTCCGACCGTGACGGAGTTTTTGCCGGACTACAGGACGTACCTCACAGGCCTTGTGGTGAAGTCGGTGGTTGTGAACATGGACATGCATGTCCAAATGCTGAAGGACCGTGCAGCGAAAAGGAAGCTGGCGCAGGAAATGAAGCGGTTTATGGACGAGCTGCAGGACCCGCTGAAAAGCGCGGACGAAATAGCAGCTTCGGCGGTTGAAAAGTTCACATCACTCTTCACCGCAAGCAGGGAGAGGACAATAACGGAGCAGGCAATAAGCGAGGTGGATTTGCTGACTGCCCGCGCGAAGCGGGGTGAAAGCCAGATCAAAACCTCGCTTCAGGCGATAAACGACATATCGGATATGCTGGAACAGCCGGATTACACGATCATAGCTGCAAGGCCCGCAGCCGGGAAAACAGCGCTCATGCTTCAGATAGCGGTGGATATGGCACTGCAGAGGAAAAAGGCTTTGATATTTTCACTCGAGATGACGCCGGAACAGCTTATAGAGCGCATGATTGCACGGTTCACCGGCATACCCAACCGCAAGCTCAGGAAGGGCAAGATTTACGATGACGACTGGGAGAAGATAGCCAAGGCTGTAGATTTAATAAGCTCTCTGCCGATTAAAATCGATGAGGAAGCGCGGACGGCGGAAGAAATTTACGCAAAAGCGCTGAAGGTCGCAAAGCAGGAAGGGGTGGATGTGGTGTTCGTGGACTATGTGCAGTTCATCAGCACAAAAGAGAAGTTCGTGAGAAAGAACGACGAAATTGCGAAAGTTTCAAAGACTCTTGCGGACATAAAGGCGAAGCTTCATGTTCCCGTTATCGCCCTTGCGCAGCTGAACAGGGCGGCCGAAGCGCAGGATGAGCCGTCGCTGGCAAACCTGAAGGAGTCAGGGCAGCTGGAACAGGATGCGGACAATGTTTTGATTCTGTGGGATGACGACGAGTACGTCAGCGACGGTGCCATGCAGTACGTGGAACTGTATATCCGCAAGTACAGAAACGGAGAAACGGGAAAGAAAAAATTGGCTTTCAATAAGGATAAGCAGGAATTCTGGGATGTGGTGGAAAAATGAGCCTTTAAACTTTTGAAAAGAGGTGTCGAACCGGCGTAACCCGAGCATTCATCATCCGTTGAAACCGAACACGCAGTGCCGGTGGAAGGTGCGCATTCCGCACCGGTTGAGCCCATCGGATGAGCGCATGCGTTTGTTAAATGATATGGCATGCATGAATGGAGGATAACATGAAGAGCTACTGTTACTTTTGCGATAAGGACGTTGAGTATATCGTCAAAGAAGAAGAAGTCCATGAGAAATTGAAAGGGGTTGAAATCAGCTATATCGCAAAGATTCCCTACTGCAGTGAGTGCAGAAGGGAGATATACGTAGCGGAGTTGGACGACGATAATATCAGAAAAGCCCATGAGAAATATAGAAAAAAACTGAATGAGGAAGTAAACCACATTATTGGATTCTCTTGAAGGAGGATAAAAAAATGCTCATTGAGAAGTTGTGGAAGCTGTTGATGACGTACAAAGAAGAGAAAAAGCAGCAGGCTTTTCTGCGGGAAATACAGCTGATTGGTTCAATATGTTTGGACAGAATCAACTCTGCAATACAAGAGGACAAACTGATAAAAATTTCTGAAGAAAGAAAAAAAGAGATAATACAGGAGTGTCAACATCTCAAGGAAGCTTTTTTGCAGCTTCCTCTAAGCGAAAATGAGAGAAGGAAAGCGGAAGAGAACGAATTGGCAAACCTTCAGGATTGTCAACGGATGGCGCTTCTCTATAAAGAATACGGATGCAAAAGGGAAAAATTCTGGATTGCTCCGTTGGCTCCGCTGACTTTCAATATCAACCTGATTGAATTTTTGACTGTCGGTACGGCCTGTTTTTTGGTTGCCGTATTCTTCATTCGCGGCTAGTTTTCAGCAAAAAAATCCGCAACCTGGTAAAATATACGCGAAAGGATGGTTTGATGACATTTGAGGAAGTTTTGAAGCAGGCTTTGAAGAAGTACGAAAAGCAGAAGGGCAAGGAGCAGGTCCAAGAAGAGCTTGAGCAGTACCTTCAGTACGCGGAAGCGGAAAAGAGAAGGTACGGAATTAAATTTGAGGAAGGTGTGTAAAGTGGATGAGCTAGTCTGCATCGAAAATTGCGTCGTCAGCAGGATAATATTTGCAAGCGAGCGGAAGGATTTCGTTGTTGTACGGGCAGAGGCCGGGACTGAGGCCTTCACGGCGATACTGGACAGGCCCTGCATGGAAGGAGAAAGACTGAGGCTTTTCGGAAGGTGGGTCATACATAAAAAGTACGGCAGGCAGTTCAAGGCCGACCTTGCGGAAAGGCCGAAAGACTTATCGCTTGACGAGATAGAAATCTTCCTGCAGAACATCAAGCACATAGGACCGGTGCGGGCAAGAAGGATAGTCAAAATGTTCGGAACCGACACGGTGAATGTTATAGAGAACAATCCGGACAAACTGCGCCTTGCAGGAATACCGGAGCAGGCAATAGAGGCAGTCAAACAGGAAGTCACGAACAACAAAATTTTCAGAGACGTCAAAATGAGGCTTTTGCCGCTTGGGCTTTCGCTGACGACAATCAAGAAGGCGTTTGACACGTACGGTGTGAAATGCATGGAAGTCATAACAACAAACCCCTACAGGCTTGCGGACGACATCAGGGGAATCGGCTTTCTGAAAGCCGATGAGATTGCAGAGGCAGTCGGCATACCGTTCGACAGCGATTTTCGCATACAGGCCGGTATCAAGTATGTGCTTTCTCAAGAAGAGCAGAACGGCCATGTGTACTATCCGTACGGCAGCCTTTTGAAGGAGACAATGGAAGTCCTGTCGAAGGACGGCAGGCAGCTTGAACTTGAAAAGATAATACAGAACATTCCGAACACAAACGGAGTGATCATTGAAGACGACAGGGTGTACAGCAAGAGGCTATACGAGCAGGAAAAGTACATAGCGTGCAAACTCATAGAGCTTGCAAATAAACAGCTTCGTCCGGTTAAGGACGTGGATAAAATTTTGCAGAAGCTGCAGAAGGAAAACGGGATAATATACGCGGAAAAGCAGGTGCAGGCGGTCAGGAAATCTCTGTCGAACAACGTCAGCGTGATAACCGGCGGGCCGGGCACGGGCAAGACGACTGTCATCAAGGCGATAATAAGCGTGCTGAAGGAGAACGAAATGACGTTTGCGCTTGCAGCTCCGACCGGCAAGGCGGCAAAGAGGATGTCGGAAGCAACCGGAGAGGAAGCAATGACGGTGCACAGGCTGCTCGAAGCCACGTTCGACAAAGAAACGAAAACATCGTACTTTGCAAGAAACGAGGAGAACCCCATAGACGCCGACGCTGTCATAATCGATGAATCCTCCATGCTTGATAATTCGCTGACGTACCACCTGCTCAAGGCAATAAAAAACAGGGTTATATTCGTGGGTGATGTGGACCAGCTGCCATCCGTGGGTGCGGGCAACATACTCAAGGACATGATTTTATCGGGAATGATACCGGTAACGAAGCTTGAAGTCGTGTTCAGGCAGAAAGATACATCAAGCATAATAACCAACGCGCACCTCATCAACAGCGGCAGAATGCCCGTGTTCAACTCAGACGATTTCAAGTTCACGGAAGCAGAGACGGCGGATGAGATCATAAACGAGTACCTGAATCTGCTCAAAAGCGGTTTGAGCATATTCGACGTCCAGATACTCTCTCCCATGTACAACGGCCCTCTGGGCGTGAAGGAACTCAACAGAAGGGTGCAGGAGCTTGTCAACCCGCCGAAACCGGGCAAGAAGGAGCTTGCACTCGGCAGCACTGTGTTCCGGGTCGGCGACAAGGTCATGCAGACCGCGAACAACTATGAGCTGGACATCTTCAACGGTGATACGGGCATCATCAGGGACATAACAGAAGAGGATGAAACAATCAGCGTCATAGTGCAGTTTGACGACAGGCTCGTGAAGATATCCGGAGAGGATATCCAGGACTTGATACTGGCATATGCGATAACCGTACATAAATCACAGGGCAGCGAATACCACACGGTGCTTATGGCGCTTTCAACGGGACACTACATCATGCTCAAGCGAAACCTGATTTACACGGGCGTGACGAGGGCAAAAAAGAACGTGCACATATTCGGCAGCAAGAAGGCTATAGGGATTGCCGTGAGAACGGTGGATGCGTCGAAAAGATACACATGGCTTAAGGAGAGACTGCAGGAACGGGTCTTTGCAGAGATGATGTACCAGAGAAGCGTCGGCGGGCAGACATAAGTCCGTTAAGTCCGGAAAAATCGAGTTATGGACATGCATGTCCATAAAAAAGAAGGGGAGATAAGTGATGGAACAAGCAGCATTGTGTGAATTTGACAGATATGCAGCTATAGTCCAGATCATCAGGGAGGCGGAAAGGTGCGGGTACAGACTTCAGCGGGCCGATTTGGTCAATCTCATATATCTGCTTCAGGAAGTGTACGGAGTACCGCTGGGGTACGATTTTTCTTTCTGTGCGGGGAATATTTTCTAAGGTTTATGGAGGAATAGTTAAGTTCATGTCGAATAATAAAAATAGGAGGATAAATATGACAGAAGTAGAGATAAAAGAAAGCAATAAAAATGATTTGGGTGAAAAAATTAAGTTAGAAATTATACAAGCTTTAATAAATGCTGGTTTTTTAATAGATATATCTAGAGCTTCTGCGGAGAGCAGTAATGCGTATAAAAAAGAATATTATAGAAGACTTCAAAGTTCGGCAAGGTTGGAAAAGATAAGAAACAATGCAGAAAATCTCTTGAAATATTTTAATAAAGCTATACCTTATATAAGAGATGCAAAAGATATTGATCCCCAGAAAATAGATATAGAATTTGTAGAAGTTAAAGGATCTACAAATGAAGAAAAAATATTTCGCTTCTGGAACTATATTTGGTGGAGTATTCCGTATGAGAGAGCATATGGGAGGCAAATGAGATTTTTGCTCTATGATAAGTATCATAATTCTTTTGCTGGCTTGATATATCTTCAAAGCCCAATCCTCAAAATGTCAGCAAGAGATGAGTATCTTGAAATACCGAAAGATGAACTTGATTTATGGATAAATATGTCAATGCAAGCGCAACGTTTAGGTGCACTTCCACCATATAACGAATTTATTGGTGGAAAACTTGCTGCGCTTGTTGCGACAAGTAATGAGGTAAGAGAATTGTATAAATTAAAATATAGCAAAGTAGTTACGGAAATAAAAAAGAGAAAAATAGGTAGTCAACTTTTATTTTTAACGACAACCTCGGCTTTTGGGAAAAGCAGTATATACAATAGACTAAAATACAGAAATGAACCTGCTGCGATATCTGTCGGTTATACAAAAGGATATGGAACTTTTCAGTTTCCTGATGAACTTTATGAAAAGATTCTTTTATTTTTGAAAGGCAATGGAATAGATATATCACGGGGATATGGATATGGTCCATCTAGGAAATTAAGATTAATCAGCAAAGCATTAAACATGTTGGGCTTATCGGACGTGATTAATCATGGTATTAAAAGAGAGGTTTTTTTATTTCCGCTTGTATCCAATTTGAAGGAAGTAATAAAATATGGTGATGTTCCACGGTTTTACAATAGACATCTCAATGATATCGTAGAATTTTGGAAAGAAAGATGGGCTGTTCCAAGGGCTTTGAGGAAACCAGCGATATTTTCTTCTAAGAAGTTTATAGAAGAAACGAGGGAATTCTTAAAATGTATGAATGTGAAGGGGTAATCATATGGAGGAAAAAGTAATATTACCAGAAACATTAATAGCTAAAACAATACAAAATGCTAATAGTTTAGCAGATTATTTAAAAGAAAACTTTAATAAACTGTTACAGAAAAAGGGAGAAATACGACATGAGTTAGAACGGCGTGGAAAAATAATAAATTGTATAGGCACTGGAAATATTAAGAATGCATATGTTATCGATGGTGCTCATATTGCAGAAGTGGATAAAGCAAGTTCTTATTCAATATCGTGTGCAGTTGCGATTAACCAAGAATTAGACAAAAGTCGTTATACTAGTTGTTCTGCTATTTTGCCTCATGTTATATCATTACCCTCAATATCTTCTGGGCTTATGACAATGCAGGAGATAATGTTGGCTGTAGATATACTTGATGGAGACGATAGTTCATACTGCTTTATTGATGGAAGTAAAATAAGTATGTTTATAACTATAAATCAGTTCTATAGTGGTTTAGCACAACATCTTCCAAAAGCATTGGACACATGGAGAAAGGATGTTTTTCACGAACCAGGGAAAACAATAACAAAATTTGAAAGCAAAGATTATCTAACAAAGTATTTGCTTTCACCTCGCATAATAGGTAACCTCAAACTTGTAACTACAACGCAACTTATAGAAGAAGAATTTCCTGAAATGTCTTGTAATTTTGATGATAAAACGTTAGCTTCGTTGGTATTAAATGGAGGTGAAATGTTAGCTCCAATTAAATATATTAATCCTGCGAAAGATAAAGAATATCATATGAATGAACTGAATCCATATGCTAAAGAAGCAACAGACGCAATTAATACTATAACACAAGATACATTTAGGAAGAACCGGTGGGAATCCTCTCCAATTCATTGGAGAGATGAAAGCCGGAATTCAGCGGGCAAAGGGAATATGTGCTAAAATATAAGCAGGAAGGAGGTGATCATGTGAGCGAACATA
>NZ_FQVH01000045.1 GCF_900129075.1 Caldanaerobius fijiensis DSM 17918 | reverse complement strand
AAATAAAATTACGGTTTGAACATTGACAACAAGAGCTGGAATAGTCAGGTAAGAATTTTCACCATAAGGGCAGAGACCCTGCAAAGGAGCGTAGCTGACATCCACCTCATGGCAGGTAGAACGAAGGAATTAAGGACGAAGATCCTGTGAGAGATGGGAGGGTAAGCCCCATGAGATAAGTGGAGGCATTCCGCCAGAATATGGAAATAACAAGTGAGGTTTATTAAGGTTACGCTTTTGGAGGGAATATGAGTAAAAAATGATAATATAAGCCATAGAAGGTTCTTGTTGCAATGAGAAAATTGAAGAAAAACGGAGATATCGTGAGAAAATGAAAGATAATAGAGGGAGGTTGTATTATGTCAAAGTTAAATGAAACCATATCAAGAATTACAGATTTAAATAAAGAAGCCATAAAAATGGCCCAACAGCATCTGGATATGCTCACAAAGCCGCAGGGAAGCCTAGGTGTACTGGAAGATATTGTGAAGCAACTGGCAGGTATTACAGGTAATCCCATGCCAAAATTAGAAAAAAAGGTTGTCATCATTATGGCGGGAGATCACGGAGTTGTAGAAGAAGGTATAAGTGCATTCCCCCAGGAAGTAACACCCCAGATGGTACTAAATTTCCTGGCAGGTGGCGCAGCTATAAATGTGCTTTCTCGCCATGCAGGTGCTGAAATCGTGTGCTGTGATATAGGTATCGCTGTTGATGTAGAGCACCATGATCTTATAGTAAGAAAGGTAAGGCGCAGTACCAATAATATGACTAAAGGCCCTGCAATGAGCCGAAGCGAAGCTATAAAGGCCATTGAGGTTGGCATAGAAGTAGCAGAAGAACAAATCGCTAAAGGCGCCTCAATCTTAGCTACAGGAGATATGGGCATAGGAAATACCACCCCCAGCAGCGCCATACTTAAGGTATTTACAGGATGCCCTATAGAAAAAGCCGTCGGCAGAGGTACTGGCTTAAATGACAACGGGTTAGCCAGGAAAGCTATGGTCATAAATAGGGCTATTGAAATAAACAATCCTGATCCAGAAGATCCTATAGATGTTTTATCAAAAGTGGGTGGATTAGAAATAGCAGGATTGGCCGGCGTAATATTGGGTGGCGCCGCCCACAAAATCCCCGTGGTTATCGATGGTTTTATCTCAACCGCTGCAGCCATGATAGCAGGCAAAATTGAGCCTAAAGCTATTAATTACATGATTGCATCCCATGTGTCTGAAGAACCCGGTCATAAACTCATGCTGGAAACACTGGAACTTTACCCTATGCTACATATGAAAATGCGCCTTGGAGAAGGCACCGGTGCTGCACTGGCTCTTCACATTATAGATGCAGCAACCCATGTTCAGAGTGAAATGGCTACTTTTGAGTCAGCTGGCGTAGCAACAGCAAAACAATAACCTCTGATATCATTGTCGATTGGGCTTATTTATTCGCTCCATGATATAATCTCTCTTTAAAACGCCAAGGACAAACAACCCAATAGCTACAGCTGACACTGATATAACCAAAACATAGTTTTTATTATATAGATTGGCACCGATATATGAAGAAAAAACTATCCCTGGCAAACGGGCTAAAAATGTGATCGTTAAATATTTATAAAGTGAAATAGGGGTTATACCTGCAATATAAGACAAAATATCCTTTGGCATACCCGGAATAAGAAATAAAAGAAAAAGCGCCATCTCGCCTTTTGGGTTGTTTATAAAATTATCAAACCTGGACAACTCATCGGGCGAGATAATTTTTTTTAATGCGCTATACCCTAAAATCCTAGCAATTTCAAAACAGATAAGCGAACCTATAGTTATCCCTATAACTGATAAAATAGAACCTAATATTGTACCGTAAATATATCCTCCTGCTATCTGAACGACCTCTCCAGGTATAATAAATACCACAACCTGTATTATTTGTATAAGGATATACATTAAAAACGCCTTACTTCCATATCCCTCGATCCATTTTCTAAACAGCTCAGGATCTCTAGCTAAAAGCGATATATAGTGGCCATATTTAACCATAAAAACCATGAATACAGTTACAAATCCTATAAAACCGATAATTTGCCATTTAAAGGCTTTAAACTTATCCCACATAAAAATCCTCCAGCAGTCACTTCATGACAAAATAAGTACCTGTTGCCAATGCCATAAGTCCACCATTTTCATCAAATATTTTACCTTCTGTGACAATGGTCTTATTTCCATAGTGCAACACCCTGCCTTCTGCTGTAGCAACACTTCCGATTTTACCAGGTGCTAGAAAGTTTACCTTCATCTCAAGAGTAACCACATCTTTCCCTGTTGTAAAGGCCGCTGTACCCATTGCAGCATCTAATAACGTGGCAGTCACACCACCATGCGCAATACCTATCGTATTTGCATGTTCTTCATTAAACTTCAATTGCAAAATTGCATAACCTTTCCCTACTTCTTTTACCTCAACGCCCACATGATTTTGAAAATTCATTTTATTATTAATCCAGACAATTTTATCAAACACTGCTCTATCCAATCCATCGTTTTTTATCTCCACAAATTTCACCTCATCATATGATTGATTCTGCATAAAATGCATACTCAATTATAACACACCCAGCGCTGTAAACACAACTGAATTGTACGACAATTGACATCTTTTCTCATCTCATTTTCGGAAACAACATATTTGTAAATATTGTAAATTGCGAATTCAATTATTATAATCATTATTTTAAATTAACAAAAAATATGATATAATAGATGGGGTATTAGTCTTTCGAGTTTTCCAAAGGAGGGGCTCTTTTATTGAATTTTCTAAATTTTATTTATAAAGCAGTAATAGCTCTTCTTATCATTTTAATTTCGTTTTTTATATTGGCCATGATCATTGCTTATCCGATTAATAATAAAAGACATTATATTTTCAGCACATCAAATTCTGTGAAGGAGAATTATACAATGCAAAAGGACAATAAATTTATCCAATTGGTGGCTGTACAGTTTAAATTGAATCCTCATGATTTTACCCAATCTCAGAATTTTAAAGCAAAGATAGACTCAATAATGGCTAACATAAAAAGCAGGATTGACCCTAAATACAATACATTAGTCGTTTTCCCAGAAGATACTGGAACAATGCTGGTATTGGATGGAATGGACAATGTCATTAAAAGTTCACATACATTAAATGAAGGTATTGAAAAATCCATAAGACAACACATTATAACAATGGGCATAGAAAAAATACTTTATCGAACCAGCTGGCCTAGAACACTATTTTTGTATAAATCACAAGACATGGCCAAAACATATTTTGAAACATTCTCCAATGCAGCAAAAAAATATGAAGTATATATCGTCGCTGGTTCTATTTTGCTCCCCGACTATAAAATAAAAAATGGTAAATACTTATCTTTAAAACCCAGAGATAACAAAGTATACAATATCTCATATCTTTTTGGTCCGGATGGCTTAATTATAGGAAGACAAAAAAAGGTTTATCTTATCGATCTCGAAGGGCCACAGGGCCTTGATGTTCAGCCAGCCAAACTTTCTGAGCTTAAGGTATTTAACACGCCCATGGGCAAAATAGGTATCGCCATATGTTTGGATGCATTTAAACAGGACGTCTTAAATGAATTAAAAAAGCAGGGTGCTGATATTCTGGTACAGCCATCCGCTAACCCGGGGCCATGGACTTATGAACAAAGGGAAGACTGGTTAAACGGTTCATGGTTCGCAGTAGCAAAGCAAAAGATGTTTAAATACGCTATCAACCCCATGATGACAGGCAGTATTTTAGATCTTCAGTTTTATGGCCAATCATCCATAATCGCAGCAGATATGCACACATCAGGACCTAATTATTTTGAGCTTAATAGCACCTATGGATTTGTCTCATTATCGAAACACTTTGATGATGAGGAAATAATTATAGCTAAGGTTCCACACCCTTGATACTCATATTCGATGTTGATAAAAGACCCTATAAGCTTTTTAGGGTCTTTTATCTTTATTTTGTTGTTTTACTTAAAGCTTTCAATATATCGCCAAGTCTCTTAATATAATCTCCATAAGAACTCCAATCACCAGCTTTTATGGCACTATCAGCTTTTTGATAAAGATCATTGGCTTGTCTTATAAGATCTTGTACGCTTCCTGTGGGTAATGCTGATACCTGATTATTATTAGGTTGCGGCGTCGCAGTTGTTATATTGAATATCTTGTTCAATGCCGCATTTAGTGTCTCTTCCATTACAATCTTGTTGTCATAGGCAACTATAACCCTTTTTACTTCAGGTATGCTTTCTCTAGCATCTGATTTTATATAGAGCGGTTCTACATAAAGTATAGAATTTCGTATAGGAATAGCAAGCGTATTACCCCTTAAAACCTGCGATCCTTTCTGATCCCATAGACTCAATTCTTTTGATATGTCAGGGTTATTGTCTATTTTAGCCTCTATCTGCATAGGACCATAAATGGTCATGCCCTTTGGCATAACATAGGTCTCCAGTTTTCCATAATTTGATCCGTCCATCCTCGCTACCATATATGCTACCAGATTATCTTTTTGCGAAGGTGTAAAAGGAATTGTGAGGACGTATTCTTCCTTTTCCATACCCGGAAGCTTTGCTATCATGTACTGTGATTCTTCAGGTTGGGTTTTATCATAGTATTTTTCCTTAGCTATATCATAATAATCTTCCCTGTTGTAAAAGACTGTTGGATTTGACATATGGTAATTTCTATACACATCAGCCTGTAAGTCAAATAAATCCTGAGGATATCTTATATGCTTTTTTAAGCCCTCGGGCATCTTAGAACCGTCTTTAAATAGCTCAGGAAATATATTCTTATAAACCATTGCCACAGGATCGCTTTTATCTACTATATAATAATCCACTGAACCATTATAGGCATCCACGACAACTTTTACAGAATTTCTTATATAGTTGATCCTTTGTCCATCAAAAAACTCATAAGGTTGTGAATAGGGATAGCTATCACTGGTAGTAAATGCATCGATCATCCAATAAAGTTTCCCATTGTCAATCACAATATACGGATCTTGATCGTATGTCAAAAACGGCGCTATCTTTTCCACTCTCTCCATTATATTTCTATATATAAGTATTCTACTTGACGATTTTATTTCCCCAGATACCAATAGCTTTATATCGCCGTAGTTGACTGCAAAAAGCAATCTATTAAGAAAATTCATGGGTATTCCGGCTTTTCCTTTATATACAGATTCTACATTGTCCGCTCCGGAAGGATAATCAAATTCCTTTAATGCCGTATTGGTTATGACATAGTTATTAGTCAACTCACCAAAGTATATCTCAGGTCTTGTAACCTTTACGTTATTATCACTTACAGGTGGAATATCTTTTATATACATTATAGGTTGCCCTTGTGAGTTTACACTATTAACAGGCGACATGACAACACCATAGCCATGGGTATATTTGAGATGTTCATTTATCCACGTCTTCGCCTGATCTGTGAGATCCGGAATTGACATTTCTCTAGCCGACAAAAATACCTGAGTGTATTTCCCGGAAATATTATACCTGTCGATATCAATATCATTAAACTTATAATAAAGTCTTATACCCTGCAATTGATTATAAACCTGACTCACTGGTCTGTAATCATTGATCCTTATATTTTCAATAGTGTTTTTCTCCTCTTCCAGTGATTTTGCTGTCAGACTTTCTCTATAGTTAAAATCTATCCTTTTTACTCTGTCGAGGCCAAATCCCTTTTGAGTGTATTCAATGTTGTATTTTATATATGGCATTTCTTTCGTCAACTCATTAGGAGATACTATCAACTGCTGAACAATCCCTGACACAATACCAGATAATACAATAATCACAACCATGACAATAGGACCTATAGCTATAATCTTTAAATTTCTCATCAGTGCGCCTATCAAAAACAGCATGCCAGCTAAAACCGAAACCACCATCAACACCCTGTATGCAAAAAGCGTAACGTGAACGTCGGTATAACCAGCGCCAAACACTACACCTCTTGATGAATAAACAAGATCAAAAGCCTTAAAATAATACCCTACTCCAAATAGCACAAAAAGTATGAAGCCAAAAACAGCTATCCTTCTGATCAATATTTTCAGTATATCCTTATTAGAATAAGCCATCAAAACATTTTCGTCGTCTGAAAGTCTGTAAAAACGCGTGCTATCAGACAGATACATAAGCACGTAGAGCACAACCGTTATAATCGCAAGTATAAAGAGCAGCACAGTTATAAAGCTAAAAACACCTTTTATAAAAGGTAGCTTAAACATATAAAGACTTATATCCTTCTTAAACAGGGGATCATTGATATTGAAATTAACTGAATTAAAATAAGACAAAGCTTTGCTCCATAAATTATTGGCAAGGCTCACCGATGATATAAGCGATATGATTAAAGAAGCTACAATGATAGCAAAATTATAACCTCTGAATTCATGCCCGTTGCTGTAATCGGTGCTGAATTTTATAAAATCTCGCTTTATTTTCTGCAAGTAAATATACATTATTATAAATACTATAATGAATACCGGTATACCTATTTTCAATTCAGCGATAAACCTCGTAAAAAACACCTGAGTATAGCCCAGTTCCTTAAACCATTGATAATCTATTATAAGCCCTGACAACGACAATATTGAAAATAATAAAACCAGTAATAATGCTATGACAGAAAATATCCATACTTTCCTACCCGTTATCATAACATCTTCCCTTTCCTAATGAGTATATCTATATTATACCTTTAATATACAAAATTCTCAATAAGCAAACAAAAAAGACCCTTTAATCGGGCCTCTATAGCGGAGAAGGAGGGACTTGAACCCTCGCGCCGGGTTATCCCCGACCTACAGTCTTAGCAGGACCGCCCCTTCACCAACTTGGGTACTTCTCCACATTATTATTTAGTTCTGGCGGAGAGGGTGGGATTCGAACCCACGGCCCTTTCGGGTCACTAGTTTTCAAGACTAGCTCCTTAAACCGCTCGGACACCTCTCCGTCAATGACGATATAAAGTATATCATATATTATATCGCATGTCAAGGGTACATCACTTATCTTATTTCTTTAACGCCGCCCATATATTGATGAAGTACTTCCGGTATGACTACAGAGCCATCTGCCCTTTGGAAATTTTCCAATATAGCTGCAACGGTTCGTCCTATGGCTACGCCGGATCCATTCAGCGTATGAACATACTCCGGTTTAGCCTTGGGTGCCCGCCTAAATCTAATTTCGGCTCTTCTTGCTTGAAAATCTTCAAAGTTACTGCAAGATGAAATCTCTACATATTTTCCATAGCTGGGCATCCACACCTCTAAATCATATTTCTTAGCAGGAGTAAAGCCAAGATCAGCAGTACTTATTGCCACAACCCTGTAAGGTATCTTCAGCAATTGAAGGACTTCTTCCGCGTCCCTTACCAATTTTTCTAATTCATCATAGGAATCCTCTGGACGTACAAATTTTACTAATTCCACTTTATTGAACTGATGCTGCCTTATAAGGCCCCTGGTATCTTTACCGGCTGCTCCGGCCTCAGCCCTAAAACATGCACTGTACGCCACGTGATAGATAGGCAATTTATCGCCATCTATTATACTCTCTCTATACATATTAGTGACCGGGACCTCTGCCGTGGGTATTAAAAAATAGTCTGTGCCGCTCACTTTAAAAGCATCTTCTTCAAATTTAGGCAACTGTCCAGTGCCGATCATGCTCTTCCGGTGCACCATAAATGGCGGAAATACTTCTGTATAACCGTGTTTGGTAGTATGAAGATCCAGCATAAAGTTTATGAGACTGCGCTCCAATCTAGCTCCTAGGCCTTTGTAGAATACAAACCTGGACCCTGTAACCTTTGACGCAGTAGGAAAATCTAATATGCCTAAGTTTTCACCTAATTCCCAATGAGGTTTTGGCTCAAAGTCAAACTTGGTAGGTTCACCCCAACGCCTTACTTCTACATTATCTTCATCGCTTTTGCCTACAGGTACGCTTTCATGAGGTATATTAGGTATGGTAAGCAACAGGTTATAAAGGTCATCTTCTATTTTACCTAATTCCGCCTCTATATCCTTTATATTCTGAGATACCTCTTTCATCTCTTTTATCTTTTCACTGGCATCTTTGCCTTCTTTTTTTAATCTTGCAATTTCCTCAGATTCTTCATTTCTGAGTTTTTTTAAGTTTTCTACCTTGTATAACAGTTCTCTTCTCTTCTCATCCATTTCTAAGAAGCGATCAAGCTTACTGGTATCTTCACCCCTCTTTATAAGGGCCTGCCTTAACTCATCCGGATTATTTCTAATTCGTTTTACATCTAACATATATTTCCCTCCTGACATTTTTGCAATCGATGCCGGTACACCCATATATAAAAACCAAAAAGACCCCATCCCATAAGGGACGAGATCTTCCCGCGTTGCCACCCTACTTGACTCAACTTTTAGTTGAGCCCTCTTAATAGTATAACGGACCCCCCGTTTGTGCCTACTGGATTCAGCACAAATGCTCCAGAACGGACTTCAATACAGCCGGCACCTGTTTACAGCAACCACAGGCTCTCTTCAGCCACACTGTATTTACTTTTTTCCTTCATCGCATTTGATTACAATGTTTACTTTAGTTATATAATAGCATAAACAGAATTTTTGTCAATATTCATCTCGCAATAAAATGTTATTATTCTGTGATATTGTCATATTAAAAGTATTCTGCGATAATGTCAGTATGAGAAAGGAAGAAATTAATATGACAAAGAGGGAATTACAAAAATTAATCATTATTCAAAAAACAATTGAAAGAAAATTAATAGTGAGGGAAGCTGCGCAGGCTTTAGGCCTAAGTGAACGTCAAATCTTTAGATTAAAAAAGGGGGTTAGTGAACAAGGTGAGTCTTTTGTCATTCATAAAAATAAAGGTCGTAAGCCTGCTAATGCTACCCCTCCAGAAGTTGTTAATAAGGTTATCTATTTGAAACAAAATGTGTACTTTGATGCTAATTTTTCTCACTTTAGAGATCTACTTGAAGAAAGAGAGGGGATTATACTTAGTCAACCTACTGTGTATAGAATTTTATCCTCGGCCGGTATCGAAAGCCATAGAAAGCATCGTAAAACTCATAAAATACATAAAAGAAGAAAACGTAAACCTCAAGCTGGAATGTTAGTACAAATCGATTGCAGCCCCTTTGAATGGCTACCTAACATGGGTAAATTGGCTTTGCATGGCGCTATCGACGATGCTACCGGACAAGTCCTTGGCCTTTATCTTACCGAAAACGAG
Source organism: Caldanaerobius fijiensis DSM 17918 (assembly GCF_900129075.1). Taxonomy (NCBI): domain Bacteria; kingdom Bacillati; phylum Bacillota; class Clostridia; order Thermoanaerobacterales; family Thermoanaerobacteraceae; genus Caldanaerobius; species Caldanaerobius fijiensis. The sequence continues at coordinate 7,149 of NZ_FQVH01000045.1, read as the reverse complement.
TCTATGGAAGGCTATTTTGAAGTAATGCGCCAGGTTTTCACTCAATATGGTATACCTATCGCTCTTTATAGCGATAGACACACTATCTTTGCTTCTCCTAAAAAGAATAAGCTCTCTATAGAAGAACAATTAGAAGGCAAAATGGCAAATCAAACTCAGTTCGAAAGAGCCATGAGTGAATTAGGTATTTCCATGATTTATGCTTCTTCTCCTCAAGCTAAAGGACGTGTTGAAAAACTGTGGGATACTCTTCAGGATAGGCTCAAAGTAGAACTTAGATTAGCTGGTATTGATTCTACAGAAAAAGCTAACGAGTTTTTGAAAGAATTTCTAATAAGATTTAATGCTAAATTTGCTGTGGAACCTGAAGATCCTATCCCTGCTTTTAGAGACTTGCCTTCCAATGTGGATTTGGATAACATCCTTTGTATTAAAGAAACTAGAATGGTCGATAATGGAGGTGTATTTTCTTTTAAAGGTGACTATTATCAACTAATAGACGAAAAAGGTAAAATAATACCCGTTCCACCACGGAGCAAAATAATCGTCCTTTTAAACTCCAGGATAGGAATACGGGTACAGTACGGCAACCAAGTATTTGCCGTACAAAAACTCGACGAACGTCCCAAAAAGCTTCAAAAAACTATTCAATCAACTTCATCAAGCAAATCAAAAGCTCATAAGCCAGCTTCCAACCATCCATGGAAGCAAAACGGAACAAGCACAAGCTTATACTGGTGGGAGGAATATGACAGAGAACTTATAAAGTCTCTGTACGATTCCACCTGTGCTTGGCGTTAGTTAATATATTATTTTAGGCTTACAGCTTAACTTCATGATACCAATAAAAAATAGATACGTCAATAGTGAAGGGATAGTTGGATAATGCCAAATTTTACCAAGCTGTAAGTCACAAGTGGTATTGTCTTTTTTGCTATTTTTTAGGAATCAATTGTATTCATATACTATTAATGTAAACTGTGCAACCGCTCGTTAAAAATACCTTAATACAATAAATTCTATTTTTGGGTTAATTATTTATGATAACAATGACATTTTTGGTGAATAATTTTTATATTTTTATTATGACATTTTCGCTGACTATTGACATATTCATCTCGCAATAAATCACTATATTTGCTATAATTAAGTATCATAAGCAAAAGGAGTGTACAGATGGATAAAGATAGGTACGCACAACTCTATCATAAATACATGTTTTACATCATTATAGCATTTATTGTCTATCTGGTTATATTTAAACTGTTGCCTGCGTTACTACCATTTATCGTCGCTGCTATATTGGCAATTATTATCGACCCTATTATAGAATTTCTAGAACACAAATTAAAAGTGCCTCGAGGATTAGCCGTAGCAATAACCATGCTTTCATTGTTTGGCTTAATTTTATTAATCATAGTAATAGCTACAACACAAATAATAGCAGAACTTCAAAAGTTACTAAGAATATTACCAGAGTATTTTTATACAGCAAACAAAGACATAAATACCATTATGTCGCAGATAGAAGCGTTATATGCTAATCTACCTAAAAACATAACAAACCTCATACAGAATAACATCGACAATATAGTAAATACGCTGTATGGTATGACAAAAACCAGTATAAATTATTTGATAAATTTATTCAGCAATATACCGCATATGTTCATGATTTCAATGATTACTTTAATTGCAACCTTTTTTATGAGTAAAGATAAAAATATTATCGTACCGTTTATATTAAAACAAATACCAAAAAATTGGGCCGACAACAGTCGCAACATAAAAACAGATCTTTTTAAAACATTGTTTGGATTTTTAAGGGCAGAATTGACTATTATGCTCCTCACGTTTATTGAATGCTCTATAGGCCTTTTAATTATAGGATTTGACTATGCATTCTTAATGGGATTGGTTGTAAGCATTGTGGATGCATTACCCATACTGGGCAGTGGCTCTGTTCTGGTGCCCTGGGCACTTATTTTGATATTTGTGTATCACAATATAAAGACAGGAATATATTTGCTCATATTATACGCTATTATAATAATTTTAAGGCAACTTATGGAACCACACATTGTCGGTAGCAGCATAGGATTACATCCATTGGCAACTTTGATGAGTATGTATCTAGGGCTGCAATTCATGGGATTTATAGGTTTATTTATGGGACCGGCTTTAGTTATAATTGTAAAAGCAATACAAAAATCAGGTCTCCTGCCGCCATTTAAAACTTGATATTAAAAAAGCGCCATCTTTGGCGCTTTTTTAATCGCTTTTATCTCGCATTTTTTATACCTACACCTGCAGCAGCTAAGTTTTTGCAGCTGATTTCGGCGCTTTCTATAGACGGCCTTTCAAAATCTTCTTGCTCAACAATATACCACTCTATACCCAACTCGTCAGCGGATTCAAAAATCTCATGAAAATTAATTGTACCATTTAATATTTCCGTATCTTTTCCCGTCTTCTCGTCTAAGTCTTTTAAGTGAATTATCGGCAACCTTCCTGCATATTTTTTAACAAAGGCGACAGGATCTTCACCGCCTTTTTTCACCCAATATGTATCTATTTCTGCTTTGACATATTCAGGATCTGTAAGTTCAAAAAGTATGTCAAGGACATATTTCCCTTCTAATTTTTCAAATTCATGGGCATGATTATGATAGCAGAAAACAAATCCGTTTTCAGCCATTTTTTTACCAATGTAGTTGAACTTATCTGCAAGCTTTTTAAATTCATCCATGTTTTGAATTTTGTTCAGAAGCAAATAAGGGCATGTAATATATTTAGTACCTATTACGCTGTTGTACTTCAAAACTCCATCCAAATCCTTCTCCAATGCATCAAATCCGACATGGGAACCAGCAGAGATTAAGCCAAACTCATCCAAATATTTTTTCATTTCTTCTGCAGTAAGATTCCCATACCCTGCAAATTCTACACCATCATAGCCCATATCCGCAACTTTTTTCAGTGTGCCTACAAAATCCCTAGGCATCACATCCCTCAAAGTATACAACTGAAGTCCTAATGGCAATCTTTTCATACAAATAAACATCCCCTTTTTACTTTTTATTTTTAAACTATTTTTAATTATTTAAACTGTGAATAGGTGCGGGAATCCTTCCACCCCTCTTCACAAATATTTCTGGCGAAAATCGGTTTACTTCCATTATCGGTGCCCTGCCCAAAAGTCCACCAAACTCAACCCATTCACCTACCTTTTTACCTGGGACAGGTATAATCCTCACCGCTGTCGTCTTTTTATTTATAACTCCTATTGCCATTTCGTCAGCTATAATACCAGCTATAGTATATGGCGAAGTATCACCAGGTATTGCTATCATGTCCAGCCCAACAGAGCATACGCATGTCATCGCCTCTAGTTTTTCTATTGTAAGGGCACCTGCAGATACTGCATCTATCATTCCAGCATCTTCACTCACAGGAATAAAGGCACCACTTAAACCGCCTACATATGATGTCGCCATTACCCCACCTTTTTTTACAGCATCATTGAGCAATGCCAGGGCAGCCGTAGTCCCTGGAGCTCCACAACGTTCCAAACCCATTGCTTCCAGTATATTCGCTATACTGTCGCCAATAGCAGGCGTTGGAGCCAGAGACAAATCTATTATACCAAAATGACTTTCCAATCTCTGTGCTGCCAATCTGCCAATAAGTTCTCCAGCCCTGGTAATCTTAAATGCGGTCTTTTTTATGGCCTCTGATAATTCACCAAAATCAGCATCACTGCCTAATTTCTCTACAACCCTATGTACAACACCAGGACCACTTATACCTATATTTACCGTACTTTCCGGTTCACCTACCCCATGAAAAGACCCTGCCATAAAAGGGTTGTCCTCCGGCGCATTCGCAAATACAACCAATTTTGTACATCCAATACCATCTTTATCAGCAGTAAGATCCGCTGTTTCTTTTATGATATTTCCCATTATCAATACCGCATCCATATTTATGCCTGACTTTGATGTAGCCACATTTACAGAAGAACATACCCTTACGGTTTCAGATAAAACCTCAGGGATGGATTTTATCAGATTTAAATCACCTTTTGTAAATCCCTTGTGTACCAGAGCAGAATAACCACCAATAAAATTTACTCCTATCTCTTCTGATGCCTTATCCATAGCCTTTGCAATCAACTTGAAACCTTCTGAATCAAACCCATCGCCTATTATAGAAATTGGCGTAACAGATACCCTTTTATTTACAATAGGTATGCCATATTCGCTTTCCAGATCTTCTGCTACTTTTACTAGATTTTTACCAAGTTTTAATATCTTATTGTATATTGCCTCAGCTGTCTTTGATGGATCATCTCTCCTACAATCATTCAAATTTATACCCAACGTAATGGTTCTTATATCCAGGTTCTCAGCCTGTACCATCCTTATAGTCTCTGTGATCTCTTGAAATGCAATTCCCATCTCATTCACCTATATCCTCTGCATGTAATTAAAAATTGCTTGCTTTTGTGCATCAATTTTAACACCTATTTTATTGCCCAATTCATCCAGGTTCTTCTTAAACTGATTAAAATCCACTGTACACAAACTAATATCTACCACCATTATCATAGTAAAAAGACCATTGATAAGAGTTTGATTTATATCTACTATATTCACGTTGTATTCAGCAAGCATACCGGAAATAGAGGCTATAATACCTATTTTATCCTTACCCACAACTGAAATTACAACTTGATCTTCTTTGTTTTTATCTTTATCAGGCTTCACGATACATTCATCACCCACGTATAACGTTTTTAAATTACTTTTTGCCCATGACTTTGCATCTGCTGTAATAATAGTACCCTCCGGATATTTTAAAGTGTCACCACTTTCTTCTTTGATAACCTCTAGCGTTATTATATTTTTCATATTTATCTCCTTGAAGGTAAGCCTCCTCATAGGTTGATTTTACAACTCGACTTTTATTATATCATATCCACCGTTATTTTGAAATAAAAACTTATTTTTATCTCATGATACTTTTTATAGCGCTGAATAAATCATTTTTACAAATATTATTGCTACTCTTCTCCCTATCCAGTGTACCAAAAACCTCATCATATAGGTCTAAAGCGGCATCATCTTTGCCGTCGGACACTACTTCTTTGTCCGACATTTTTCTTCGTCCTACGTCGGACGTGTCTGACATTTGAATTTTATTATACAATAAATTACCTTTATTATCGCCATTTCTTGTGTCTGACAACAAAGAACTGAATAATAATTGTACCAGCTCTGGTCTGCCGTACTTTTCTAAATGTGCAAAAGCTGCAATTAACTTTAATATACTTTTACTTCTATTTTCTTGTTTGTTCAACCATTCTAAAACCAATTCATCTACATCGTCAGTTATCCTAATAGACAGCCTATCTCCTATTTTTATATCATTTTTCTTACCCATTTAAAAGCAACCCCTGCCGCAACTTTATTCTTGTTTGGAAATAGCTACTTCCTCTTCAAATACCTCTTTTTTTTCTTCCTCACCTGATGCAGCTATAAAGGAAATACTTTTCAAGTATCCTTCAGCATTGGCCATCAAGGGGTTTTCTGCAAACTCAAGCCTGGAAAAATGGAGGTATTTATCTAAGTAATTTTTTAACGTTATGGCTCCACCTCCTACGATAAAAGCCGTATGCACGTCATTGATGTTCAATCCATGCATGTCCAATTCTTTATAAATTTGATTTGCCATTACCCTCGTAAAATCTTCAAAATGTCTTTCTGCCATTTCTGTAAGTGAAATCTTATTGCCTGAAAATTCTATAAAGCCATACCTGCGCAAGTAATAATCAAGTTTATGCCTGCTGGTTTCATATCCATAACTATTTTTTAAATCTAAAAGGATGCTATTGAGAGGATCGGCAATTCCTTTATTTATACCAAAAAATCCTTTACCGATAAAAGTACCATTTTCCATGGTGGAAACATCAACCGTGAGACTACCTATATCTATTATCAGTATAAGCTTATCTCTTAAATGTTCGTATTTTTCTTTAAAACGCCCTTTATCATCGTAAAGTATACTGAGCGCTGCACTGGTTCCCTCCGGTATTACTTCAACTCTATCAATTATTATCGTTATTTGAGCTCCTTTAAAATTTGGACTATGAAAGGTAACTTTATGAGTACCTTTTAAACGTGATTTAAACAAATCCAGCAATCTATCATTAAAGTACTCTTCAGTAGGAAGCCCGGCACCCAATGTTACATATTCCTTCTTTACAGGATTATTTTCATCATACAATGCATATGCCAATGACGCTAATATCATTATGTACGTCGTGTCGCTTTCGGCTTTCGTCTCACCCCTGCTTTTTTCTATCATATCGCCTCTATTTTCTTTAAAAGCAAGACCTCCAATAAAATACCGCCCTAAATCCTTACCTTTACTTTCTATTGAAACATCTAATAAATTACTTAAATGACCCATTTCCTGCCCAAATACCCTTCTGTTGTAACCAGCTGATATTAAATTCATTATGTTTATTTCATTGTCTTTTGCTTTGATCTTTATGCTATCGTTACCGATATCAATGCCTATTAACTTCATATTAAATCATCCTCCATTACCTTTTTTAGTATTTATATACATAATATTCTACATCTATATTAAATTTCCTTCTTTTGCTATTTAAAAATGTCATATCTTTTTATATGTCAGACAAACTAAATGGCTATATATTGCTAAAATCTATGTCTGACAAAATAAAATGTCGGACTCATCAGATAGAATGTCTGACAAGTCCGACACATTAATTCAAAATAAAAAAGCACCTGATATGCAGATGCTCTTAACTTTACTGTTATATTATTTTAGACCTTGAGAGGATAGAGGATGTGAGGTCAAGGCCTCGACCTATTAGTACTTACCAGCTTAAAGCATTTCTGCTCTTACACCTTAAGCCTATCTACCTCGTCTTCTTCGAGGGGTCTTACTACCTTTACGGTATGGGAAATCTTATCTTGAGGCGTGCTTCACGCTTAGATGCTTTCAGCGTTTATCACTCCCGGACTTGGCTTCCCAGCCGTGCAGTTGGCACTGCAACTGGTTCACCATCGGTCCGTCCTTTCCGGTCCTCTCGTACTAGGAAAGGCTCCTCTCAAA
>NZ_FQVH01000044.1 GCF_900129075.1 Caldanaerobius fijiensis DSM 17918 | reverse complement strand
AGACTGGTCTTTGCCTTGCTGAGCAAAGGCCAAATCTACCAACCGGGAGGTAATGGATAGATTTAGCAAATACATTTAACTGAATATCAGCTAAGTTTCCTTCCATTATTATCCAATATATGGTGGGTTTATTAAGTGTTGTCTTTTTTAGAGTTTTTGAGGCCTTTATTTTTCAAGGTTCCAAAAAATACCACTTGACATTACACCGCTTGTCTTTATCAATCGCATTCATAAGCATACAAACAAAAGATTAATCTACGGAATTATTTGCGATGACATCCTTGTACCAGCGAGCGCTTTTCTTCCAGAGCCTTCTTTGTGTCTCATAATCGACATAAATGAGGCCAAACCTCTTGCTATAACCAAAAGCCCATTCGAAGTTATCCATAAGAGACCATACAAAATAGCCTTTTAATTTAACACCATCTCTTATGGCCTCAGCTGCCTTCTCAAAGTGTTTCTTTAAATAATTTAACCTGTCTATATCATCAATTTGATCGTTTTCTACTACATCCTTAAATGCGGCGCCGTTTTCGGTAATATATAGATCTATATCGCCATAATCCTTTTTAATCCTTAAAAGCAAATCATATAACCCTTGGGGATATACTTCCCAATCCATATCAGTGTACTGGCCCTCAGGCTTAAGTGTTTCCACACCAAATTGGGCATCAGGGTTATGTTTTACAAGGCTTCTGCTATAATAATTGATACCGAGAAAATCAATATTTGATGAAATAAGCTTCATATCACTTTCCTGTATTTCAGGTATTTTGGCAAAGGTTCCAAAGACTTTTACCATATCATCAGGATATTGTCCTTTGAAAACAGGATCTAAAAACCACCTATTTGAAAAGCCATCTGATATCGTTGCTGCTTGTAAATCATCTGCGCTATTAGATGCCGGATAAGACGGAGTCAGGTTTAACGTTATGCCGATTTTTCCATCCAATCCCATCTGTCTAAATACTTCTACCGCTTTGCCGTGAGACAATAATACGTTGTGAGCCGCCAACAATGCAGCTGAAAAATCTTTTAAGCCCGGTGCATGAACGCCAATGGCGTGACCCAAAAACGACGTGCACCATGGTTCGTTATGGGTTATCCAATGTTTAACCCTATCCCCATATTGCTTAAACATTTGCTGAGCATATTCAGCAAAATAATCTGTGGTATCGCGATTGGTCCAGCCGCCTCTATCCTGCAATGCCTGAGGTAAATCCCAGTGATACAATGTAACAAATGGTTGAATACCTTGTCTCAACAATTCATCTATTAAATTGTTGTAGAAATCAACACCCTTTTGATTTATTTTACCTGTTCCATCAGGTATAACCCTTGGCCAGGAGATAGAAAAACGGTAGCCTTTAACACCCATCTCTTTTAATATTTGAACATCTTCTTTGTATCTGTGATAGTGATCACATGCTACGTCACCATTTTGATTATTCCATACATTACCGGGTATATGAGAAAAACGGTCCCATATAGATTCTCCCCTGCCGTCTTCATTGGCTGCACCTTCTATTTGGTACGCAGCTGTCGCTGTACCCCATACAAAATCGTCAGGAAATTTATGTACCATACTATATCTCCTCTCTTATAAATTTTTTTCTTATTTAATTATATCACTCAGGAAAACATTATAAGAAACAATATGCATAGATTCTTAAAAGAATCTATGCATATTATATACTATTTATTGTTTTTGAAAAGATCGTTTAACTTCTGCTGCAGGCCAGGTGTTACCTCTGATGCTTTCTTCTTGCCATTTAATACCTGGTTAATTTCGTTATCAACTAACGTCCTGATTTGCGTATAATTTGTGATCAAGTGGTTGTATGACTCTGTACCATACTTTAATCCACCTTCTACAACATTCTTCAGATCATCCTTGTTTATTGTTGGGAAGTTGTTGTAATACGCCTCCAATGCATTGGTATTAGCAGGAGGTGTACCACCGCTGAGTTTAACAGATTTTTCTTGTACATCTTTCTGCAACAGGTACATTATCCACTGGAATGCTTCATCAGGATGTTTGCTGCCCTTTAAAATAAACAGAGGATCAACATACGTTACGTCTCTCACATTAGGATCGTTACCTACAGGTATTGCCGCGACACCTACTTTAAATTTAACACTGCCGGCACCCGTCAATACCCACCCGCCATTGACTTCCATTCCTACCTTGCCTGTGAAGAACACATCACTGCCACTGGCCAGAGCCTGAGACATAGCAGGTGAAGGCATCACCTTATCCTTCCATACAAGATCTGCTATCCTTTGTACAGCATTTGTGGCTTCGGGTGAGGCAAAGAAATTCTGCGATGGCTTTCCACCGTTTGTCCAGGTATCATCAGAATAAATCTTTGCGCCAAAGTATATTGGGTTCATATCATTAGAGCCCCATGCCCAGTTTAAACCGTACTGTACTTTTGAAGGATCTTTGGATACAATGGTTAATTTTTTCGCATACTCAACCATTTTGTCAAAAGTCCAGCTCTTATCCTCATAGCTTGACGGAGGATTGGGCAATCCCGCTTTCTTAAATAAATCTTGATTGTAAGCTAACACTGAAACATATGCGTAAACAGGAATACCATACTGCTTTCCATTTACGTTATATGAATCCAATTCCTTTTGAGGAATCCCAATCGAAACGGGGTCAAAATTATTCTTTTTCATTAAAGGAGTTAAATCCGTCAACATACCTTTGTTGTAATATTCCATAAATCCGCCAGATCCCCAATGAGATGTAACATCAGGTGGATTGCCGCCGGCGATCATCGTCTGTAACTTTGGATCAAACTGATCCCATGGTACTGCCACCACATTTACTTTTATATTTGGATGGGTCTTCTCAAAATCGGGAATCAGCTTTTTAATAAATATTTTATCCGGAGCGTTTATTGTATAATGAGTAATCGTGACTACTTTATTGGATCCCCCACCATTGCTGGTATTGCTTGAGGATGTCTTGGACCCTGATGAACATCCTGCCAAAATAACCGAAAGAACCATCATTGACACAAGTGCCACTGATATCAGTTTCTTCATCAAATTTTCCTCCTTTTCATATAATAAATTTGTCGTCGATCTTATTGCAAAATATCAATTTACTACTGGTAAACCACATCACCTCCCCCAAAAAGGTTCAAAAATCATCAACCTTTTGACCCTGTTAAAACAATGCCTTCGACAAAGTACCTCTGGAAGAAGAAGAACAAAAGTACTATAGGCAACACTGCATAAATGGATGCTACCATCAACAAATTCCACGGTACAATCCTATAAAGCGATCTCATGCTGGCCATCCCTATAGGCAGCGTATAAGATGACTCAGAGCTTAGGTATATAACCGGTGCCAGCAGGTTATTCCAGTGGTACACAAAGGAGAATATAGCCGCTGTAGCCAATGCTGCGCCTGATAGCGGTAAAGCTATCTGCCAGAACATCCTGAATTCGCTGCACCCATCCAGTCTGGCTGCTTCAAATAGCTCTTCAGGCAATGTGGTGAAAAACTGTCTTAATAAGAATATCAAGTACGCTGATCCAAAATAGGTTGGAACAATTAAAGGAAGTAGCGTATCTACCCACCCCAGCTTCTTAAATAGCAAGAACTGAGGGATCATAACAGCCGGATATGGAAGCATCATTGTTGATAATAATATCATAAACAAAATGTTTTTCCCCTTTGCCCTAAACCTGGCAAACCCATAAGCAACCAGAGACGACGAAATCAATTCACCCAGTACCGCAAATACAGCGTATATTATGCTATTTTTAAAGTACGTTCCAAAAGCCAGCTCGCTAAAAAGCCTCGTAAAGTTACTCCACACAAAAGGATGCGGTATCCACGTAGGAGGGAAAACCAGCATTTCTGAATCGCTCTTTAAAGCTGTCGATACCATGAAGAAAACCGGTAGCAACATCAGTATTGAAAACAATACTAATACTATAAAAGCAATGATCGCACCAATATCAATCCGCTTTTTCCTCTTAACAGGATGAACGGGTCTATCCAATGCGTGATTAATCATCAGTTTTTCCCTCCTTCGTAGTAAACAAAACTGTTTGAAAATTTCATAATAATGTAAGTCAATATAGCAACCGATACCAATAATAACCAGGCCATAGCCGATGCATAACCGACTTTAAAATTGCTAAATGCATTCTGATAGAGGTAATATACGTAGAACAATGTCGCATAATGTGGTCCACCCTGTGTCATAACAAACGCCTGGGTAAATACCTGAAACGAACCTATAATGCCGGTTATAAGCTGGAACAATACAACAGGCGAAATCATCGGAAACGTAACGTTCCAGAACCTCTGCCAGCTGTTAGCTCCATCTAGTAAAGCGGCTTCGTAAAGCGATTTCGGTACCCCCTGAAGTGACGCTAGGAAAATAACCATTCCCTGACCTACACCCCATAAGCTCATAAGTATCAATGAAGGTATAGCCCATTTTTCATCCAACAGCCACTGAGGTCCTTTTATATGGAAAAACTTCTGCAACAAATAATTTAATATACCTAAATCAGGATTCAATATCCACAACCAGAGCAACGACATTGCAACACCGCCAACAACTGTTGGGAGATATATTGCCGTCCTGAAAAATCTCTGGCCCGGAACCTTTTGGTTGACCAAAAGTGCTACACATATCGACAGTATCAGTCCTACAGGAACGCTTACCAATGTGTAATACAACGTTGCCTTAATAGATCTATAAAAAAGCTCGTCATGAAACAAATCTTTAAAATTCTGAAGGCCCACATATTTCGGAGCGTTTACAATATCGTATTGCGTAAAGCTCAGGTAAAGCGATGAGAGTAAAGGATACAGTGTAAACACTATAAAACCTATAATCCAGGGAGCAATAAAAATGTAAAATAACCTTTGTTCCCGTTTTTCAAATTTTGAAAGCATATCATTTCACCCCTTGCCTAAAACGTTTTATTTTTTGTGGATACTATACCGTTTTCAAAAGCTTATCACCCTCTTTTTTTTAAAAATCAATCCTCACTTCCTATACATTTTATCTTATTTTAAGCAATTATTTTTGTTAATCTATTATAAGTATATACCATATATTTTCATAGTTCAACTTTAAAATCACCACATATACATTCGTTTTCCCAGGCTTTTTGTCCTTTTTCTCTTTATTACTCTCTCATTCTTCGTTTTACAACGATTTCGGTATTATTTTTCCTGTAGATATGAGATTATATTTAAATCACTATAAAGCTCATTTTTTATAAAAAGATTTAAAAATAAAAGGTTGATATAAACATACAAAAAAGGTCCTTTTATAAGGACCTTTTTTGTAATAATATCTTATGAACGCCACAAACCATGAAGGTTACAATATGACCTTGCTCTTACATCAACAGCATCCTTTACTTCAAATTGTGCCTGAGGCAAATCTCCTGGCTTGAGATCTTTTCTATATATTTTCCCATCCGCATAAAGTTCAATAAACTCTATATAATGTTTTTCCTCCATCGGATGTAGTACGCTGCCTACTTTTACAGTTACTATATCGCCATCCCTCTCAATAACAGGCATATGCTTTTCCTTACCCGTATCACCTGATTTCTCCTGAAGCAACACCATCGGCTCACCACAACAAATCAAATCTCCGCCACCAACATGCAGGACTTCAACGATATTACCGCATTTATCGCATTTGTATATCTGACCTATTTCCACTTTACAACTCTCCTCTCATTATTTTTGGTTAACCTTCGCTTAAAACTCCTTGAACATTTCCTTTTTAGTGCCGCATATAGGGCATGTATCCGGTGCCTCACCAACCACTGTGTATCCGCATACCGGGCATACATAGACCTTGCCTATATTAATGTCTTGATCCTTTACTGCCGCTTCTCTGGCCTCTGAATACAACTTTTCGTGAATTTTCTCCGCTTCTATAGCGTAATGAATGCTCTTCACAGCCTGTTTTTCACTCTGAAGATTTGCTACTGCATCATAGGCTGGATACATCTCATTTACTTCAAAGTTTTCTCCAGAGATAGCTTTTTCCAGATTGTCCTTCGTGTCACTCAACTCACCTAATGTCTTAAAATGATTGGTCGCGTGTACCTGTTCGGCATAAGCTATTGCTTTAAACAATCTGGCAATATTAGCCTTACCCTCTTTTTCGGCCTTATCAGAAAAAATTAAATATCTCATATGCGCCTGACTTTCACCTGCAAATGCATTAGCTAAATTTGCTTTTGTCATCTCTCTCATACTCATTACCCCCAATTAATAATTTTTATGTATTTATTATTTTTCTTTACTAATCTTAGTATACATAATTTTTATTGATTTGTAAAGAGTTTTTTTTAATAATTATTATATTTTATTTTAACAAAAAAACTATAAAAGAATCATCAGATTCTTTTATAGTTTGCCTCTAAGCCTGGAACATAATGCATCAATCACGCTTTTTTAATTTTAATACCCCTATTACCTCATTTACAATATCCTCAGGAGTAAGATGATATAGCTTCAACAGCTCATCGGGTTTACCTGACTGTCCAAACTGATCCTTTATTCCTACGCGCCTTACAGGAACAGGAACCCTTTCACTGACCACCTCACAAACAGCCGAACCCAATCCTCCTATTATACTATGCTCCTCTGCCGTCACTATGGCTCCTGTCTCCCACGCCGATTTGATTATCAGCTCTTCATCAATAGGTTTTATGGTGTGTATATCGATGACCTTTGCGCTTATCCCCTTGCTTTTTAATATTTCATGGGCCTCTAACGCCGCCGCTACCATTATCCCTGTGGCTATTATGGTTACATCACTTCCCTCTCTCAATACGATGCCTTTCCCTATCTCGAATTTGTAGCCATCAGCCTCGTATATTACAGGTACGCTCAATCTACCTAATCGGATATAAACAGGCCCATAGTATTCTGCTGCCGCTTTTATCGCAGCTTTCGTCTCTACATCGTCTGCCGGGTTTATAACGACCATACCAGGTATCGCCCTCATTATAGCAATATCCTCTACCGATTCGTGAGTCGCTCCGTCTTCTCCTACTGTAATCCCCGCATGAGTCGCTGCAATCTTTACATTTAGCCTTGGATAAGCTATAGAATTCCTGATCTGTTCAAACGCCCTGCCTGTGGCAAATATCGCAAAGGAACTGGCAAAAGGTATTTTCCCGCACGTAGCAAAACCCGCCGCCGTTCCCATGAGATCCTGTTCTGATATGCCTACATTGAAAAATCTCTCGGGAAATTTTTTTGCAAAATCTGCTGTTTTGGTGGATTTTGATAAATCGGCGTCAAGAACAACTATATCTTTATTCGTCTCTCCTAATTCTGCCAATGCTTTACCGTAAGATTCTCTTGTCGCTATTTTATTGCTCATTTCCATCCCCCAATTCTAAAAGTGCTCTCTCCATCTGTTCTTCATTGGGCGCGCTGCCATGCCATCCTACCTGGTTTTCCATGAATGATACCCCTTTGCCTTTTACGGTGTGGGCTATTATCATTGTGGGCTTACCTTTTGTCTCCTTTGCCTTTTTTACTGCATCTCTTATTTGATCGTAATTGTGACCATCTATTTCCAGTACATTCCATCCAAAAGCTTTCCATTTGTCTACCACTGGCTCTACGGTCATTACTTCGTCGTTAGTACCGTCTATCTGTAACTTATTATAATCCAAAAAGGCTGTGAGGTTGTCCAACTTGTAGTGAGCCGAGGTCATAGCTGCCTCCCATATCATGCCTTCCTGTATTTCTCCATCGCCCAGCATCACATAAACCCTATAGCTTTTTTTGTCCAATTTCGCCGCTAATGCCATCCCATTGGCTGCAGATAGCCCTTGTCCCAGCGAACCTGTGGTCATATCTACCCCCGGTGTGCTCTTCATATCAGGGTGTCCCTGTAACATGGCTCCTGTCTGCCTTAATTTCATTAATTCTTCTTTTGGGAAATAACCTCGTTCAGCCAGTACAGCATAAAGTGCCGGCGCCGCATGGCCTTTTGACAGCACAAATCTGTCTCTCTCTTCCCATTTTGGATTTTTAGGGTCGATATTCATGATCTCAAAGTACAAAGTAACCAAGATATCAGTTGCTGACAGTGATCCGCCCGGATGTCCTGATTTTGCTGCCGTCACGGACTTTATTATGTTTCTTCTGACCTCTGTCGCAATGTGAGCTAATTTCTCGTTGTCCATGGTTTTTAACCTCCTATATCTTATTAAATCCCTCTCCAATCACATCATATGCATCCAGTATGACAACAAAAGCCCTTTCGTCAAATTCCTTTACAATCTCTCTTAGCTTCACGACCTGGCTTTTGTCAACGACACACATTATTATATCCCTGTGATGGCCCGAAAAAGCTCCTGTCCCATCCAGTAATGTCGCACCTCTATCCAATTCTTTCATTATTTTAGCCGTTATCTCCTTATGTCTTTTGGAGATTATAAGCGCAACTCTATTAGTAGTTATACCCTCTTGTATGATATCTATCAATTTTATCGACAAAAATTCTGCAGCAAGGGCATATAATGCCTTTTCTGGATTAAATATAATACCTGCCAGTGCTATTATAACAAAATCAATTATAAGTAACAAGCGCCCTACCGTTAATTTCCTTATATACTTATGTAATACCATTGCTGCCAGATCTGTTCCACCGGTTGTGGCATGGTACTTTATAACAATTCCAAGCCCCAAACCCATTAAAAGCCCCCCGTATACTGTGGCCAGAATAGCATCATGGGTAAGGGGGCGCATGCTCGACGTTAAATCAATAAGCACACCTAATAAAATTGTAGCATAAAACGTCTTGATACCAAATTTAGCACCTAATACCCTTATGGCAATCAAAAACAACGGCACATTGATCAGTATCGTCAACGTACCTACAGGCCAACCTGTCAGGTAATTTATCTCTATAGCAAAACCACTGACTCCACCTGGAGCTATTTGATTCGGTTGTAAAAAAAGATTTAGTGAAAGAGCCGTAAGCAGCGTACCAAAAGAAATTCCTATAAAATCCGTGATTTTTTCTCTAATACTTTCTGTCATTTCATCACCCTTTTGCGCTCGTTTAAAATTCGCATCATAAACCGCGGGAGAGCAAGCATCCTTTTATACCTCCAGGGTTGTGTTATCAGGCGGTATAGCCATTCCAATCCCAGGCGTTGAAAAATTTTTGGAGCTCTTTTTACTTTGCCCGCCAACACATCAATACTGCCGCCTACCGCCATACAGACGCCAGAATATAATTCTCCTTTGTACTTTTGTATCCACTTTTCCTGTTTTGGTACACCCATTCCTACAAACAATACATCAGGCGCTTTTATGTTTATCTCCTGTAAAAGCACTTCTTCATAGTCCGGCGGATAATAGCCATGGTATGCACCTGTCACCTTTATTCCCTTAAATTGCTCTTGAATCCTTCTTTTAGCTTCTTCAGCAACTCCTGGAGATCCACCTAAAAAGCATATAGAGTAACCTTTCTTATGGCAGAGCTTTATAATCTCCATCATCAAATCATACCCAGCAACACGCGCCTTTAAAGGTTGGTTTAACAACCTGGAAGCTATAACAACGCCTATACCATCTGGGACGTTTAGGTCGCTGTCATTTAATATCTCCATAAGCTCCTTATCTTCCTGGGCTTTCATAATCATCTCCGGGTTAGGAGTATACACGACACGGCATCGAATATCATCTAGTTCGAGGATAAACTTTTCGATTAAATCCAGCGCTTCTCCCATTTCTATATTGTCAACAGGTACTCCCAAAATATTGACCAGATTCCTCTTATTTTCAATCATGTAACCATCTCTGCCTTTCTAGCACGCTAAAAGCTATCTTGTTGTTTTCCATTGCTTTCTGTCTCAATTCTTCTGCTTTTCTTTTAAGACATCTTGATATCTCATTTTTATGCATAACGACATCCAAAAACTGGTTCAACAATCTTTCACTATTTACTTCATCGATATGATTAAGATATTGCTGTCCTATAATGTTAAAAAAATTATCAATTTTAGGATCATAGGATATGCCGATAACAGGCACACCATTTAAAACAGAAAAAATCATCGCATGTAATCTCATTCCTATCATATAATCAAATTTACTTACAATACCCAGCACTTCATATACATCATAATTGCCCTTTATAACATAAGATCTTTCCAGGTCCCTTGAAATCTCCTCGCACGCACGCAAATCTTCATTCTTTTGCATCGGTAAAAAAACTATATTAAAATCCTCTATGTTCCGTACTTTATTCACAAAATCTTTCAACGCTTCTTTTACATAATCAAAGTTTTTCCACTTGCGAATAGAAATACCTAATATTTTATTGTTTAATGGGATACCTTCTTTTTCATAGATATCCTCTACATTAATATCCTCCGGGACTTTCAAGAGAAATGCGGGATCTGCTGTTATAAATACGTCAGTTTTTACACCTATTTCATCTAATTGACGCTTTGATAAAAGATCTCTTACAGTAATTACCTGTGCTTTATTGCTAATATTTCTTACCAATAATCTATTAAAACCAATATTTATAGGGCCAACGCCATTAGCATAATACATAATGGGCTTTTTCAAAAGCCATGCCATATATATTATTCCACTATAATACAAAATGTTTCTAAAACTTGTAACATCCTGTAATAATCCGCCGCCACCGCTTATCAGCATATCAGAATGGGAGAGGGTTGTCCATATACTGCGTATATCCATGCGATTAATGGCTTTGACATCATGCATCTTTGCTGTCTCAGCTGGATTATTAGATAAAACTATGATATCCAAATCCGGTCTTTCGCTTTTCATAGAGTTTACAATTGCCCTTAAAATAGCTTCATCTCCAGTGTTTCCAAAACCATAATATCCTGATATTACAACCCTCATTAAATACCCTCTCCATCAGTAAATTTTATCTACTTTACAGTATAACTGCCTTTGACCATCACAATCACTGTATCGCTTATAGCCTTTATCCCTCTCCCATCAGACCTGGGAGTTATCAAGAGATGGTTAAAAGGAACTATAGCTCCATTTTTAAGATCTTCGCCCTTTGTAACATCAGATAACCCATCAGGACCTGATATTATCGATGCCTTTCCGCCTCTTACAATAATCTGAGTTCCAGCATCCAAAATAAGGCTCTGAGAATTTTTTAAATAGATGATTTCCCAACCTTGCAGCGAATTCTGTATCTGCGAGATTTTTGCATCCACATAACTTTTAGTCACCAAAGGATCCTGCTGACTTCCGGGATCTGCTGTATCTGCAAATGTGTTTTTATAAAGCCAGAATGATCCAACCACAGCAAAAAATACGCCTATCAATATGTACTTTTTTATTTTCAACACAATCACTCCTATACCATATAATATTATATCAGCAAAAGGTAAAAAATTAAAGGACATTCACATAGAATATCCTTAAAAATCTATCAGACCCATACTGATCTGGATGGCTTCATTTACCTTTTCCATTATGTCATTTTCCAGATGACCTATCTTTTCGCGCAAACGTTTTTTGTCAATAGTCCTAACCTGCTCCAAAAGTATTACAGAATCCTTGGAAAGTCCAATATCTGTACCTGAGATTTCGACATGAGTGGGCAACTTAGCCTTATTTATCTGCGATGTTATCGCAGCGACAATAACAGTCGGGCTATACTTATTGCCGATGTCGTTTTGTATTATCAGAACTGGCCTTACACCTCCCTGTTCGGACCCGATAACAGGGCTTAAATCTGCGTAAAAAACATCTCCTCGCCTTATAATCATATCAATCACACTTTGATAATTTTATTTCGTAAGTAGTGATGCACTCATTTTCTGCGGTAAATCCCAGTTCTGCCAGTTCTATATTTATCGCAGCCATCTCCATATAACCTTTTTTCATGCTTTCTCTAATCTGCATCTTCTTTTTTTCTTTTATATAAAGCTTCATGGCTTCGCGTATAAACTCAGACCTATTACAATTTTCTATAGAGGCAATATGATCCACCTCTTCTAATAAACTTTCAGGAAGACTGACAAGAATTCTTTTATTGGCGCCCACTCTATAGACCTCCTCATACTGATATATCTTATTATATATTACAGTATATATCCTGTCAACTGCCAATATAAACCCTCGGGACCCTTTTGCCCACCATGCACAATACCTCGTAATTAATAGTGCCAAGCTTATCGGCAATTTCCTCAACAGGCAAAGTGCTATTACCACTCATGCCGAATAAAACAACTTCTTCACCCATCCTGACCCCTTCTACGTCTGTAACGTCAACCATCATCTGATCCATACATATGGTACCTACCACAGGAGCAAACTGCCCTTTTATCAATACCCTCGCCTTACCAGTTAACATCCTGGTGAAACCATCGGCATAACCAATCGGCACCGTCGCTATAACGCTTTTCCTCCTTGTTTTAAACCTCCTTCCGTAGCTTATGTATGCACCCGGCTCCACGCTTTTTACATGGATTACCTTGCTTTTTAGAGACATTGCTGGTCTAAGCGGTATAGATTTTGAAACTTCATCTGACGGGTAATGGCCGTATAGAATTATTCCCGGCCGCACGGCGTCCAGCTCCATCTCGGGTAAGTCCAGTATTGCTGCACTATTTGAAACATGCCTCAAAGGTATTTCTATCTCTTTTTCCAAATCATCGACTAAATTTCTAAAAAGCTCATATTGTTTATAAGTATAGGTTTTGTCCCTTTCATCGGCCGCCGCAAAGTGCGTAAATATACCTTCCACCTGTATCCCTGGCAATGAGGCCATCTGTCGTATTTCCTGCCTCGCTCTTTCATAATCGGTATATCCTATTCTCCCCATACCTGTATCTATCTTCACATGTATCTTTGTCTTCTTATGCCTGATAGTAGCTTCCTGCGATATCCTCCTGACATAATTTAAGTCAAATACCGTCTGAGATATATCATATTCTACCACGTATTTTAATTGGTCTTCTGGTGTATATCCCAAAATCAATATAGGTACATCAATCCCGTTTTCTCTGAGTTCAATCGCTTCATCCAAAATCGCCACAGCCAGGTATTTCACACCTTCATCAACCAGAACCCTGGATACCTGTACCGCCCCATGTCCGTAAGCATCTGCTTTTACTACAGCAATGATTTCAACACCTTTATTCAGGGACTCTCTAACTTTTCGTAGATTGTAGCGAATGTTGTCTAAATTTACCTCAGCCCATACCGGTCTCAAAAAATCTTTCAATTTCTTTCTCCTCTCTTGTGCGATAAATATATATGACTATGTACCCGTTTGTATTCCTATTATCTTTTACTTTTCTTGCAGCTTTTTAATGGCCTCGGGTATATATTTTATTATATCACCGGCTATCATCCCATATTCACCATTTTTTTCTTTAGCAATATCTCCCGCCATACCGTGTAAGAAGACACCGCCTGTAGCCGCCAATAGAGGTTCGCATCCTAGTGCCAAAAGTCCTGTGATTATTCCAGTGAGAACATCTCCCGAACCAGCTGTAGCCATACCAGGATTACCCGTGGTATTTATTACAACACCTTTATCGGATGCAATGATTGTTCTCGAACCTTTAAGTACCGTAATCGACTTATACCTCTGCGCAAATTCTAACGCGACATTTATCCTGTCTGATTGTACCTGTTCCACTGTGGCATTTATAAGCCTAGCCATTTCTCCAGGATGAGGCGTTACTATAAATGGCGCTTTTATAAATTTCAAAAGATCTTGATTTCTTGATAGAAAATTCAAGGCATCTGCATCTAAAACCATAGGTCTGTGGGACGCCTCAATTACTTTTGATATAATCGAACCAGCAGCTTCCGATTGCCCCATGCCAGGACCTATCGCTATAGCATCACAGTTTGCGATGTGCTCATACAGATCTTCAAATCTGCTATAACCTATCTTGACCACTTCCAAAGCCATTCCTTCCACAGAGTTTAACACATCATCTGGCACGGCAAGGTAAACCAACCCTGCGCCAGTCCTCAGGCAGGACGTCGCTGCCATAACCGCAGCACCTGTCATTCCGCGGGAACCGGCAATGATTAAAGCTTTTCCATATGTCCCTTTGTGGGTATTTTCCTCTCTTTTAAGAAAGCACTTTGATGCCGTCTCCTGGTCGTTGAGCACAATCTTTATGTCTTGAGTATTTATTGCCTGCTGGGGTATGCCAATATCGCTTACAATTAACTCCCCTACCATGTCTAACCCAGGATGTACTACAAGTCCTATTTTAGGTAATTGAAATGTAATTGTCAAATCAGCTTTAACACATGTCCCATAAACTTTACCTGTATCGGCTTCTACACCTGAAGGAATATCCACAGATACAACGTATTTTTTTGCACCATTTATTATATCAATGACATCTTTAGTTATTCCTCTTACTTCGCCCTTAAAGCCTGTGCCAAAAATAGCATCAATAATGACATCGCACTCTTTAACAGATTTTTCAGCAAATTTCAGGTTTTCTTTTTGCGAAACCTCCATGACATAAACGCCCATTTTAAATAATATATCCAGATTTATTTTTGCGTCTCCTTTTATAGATGACATGTTATTAAGTACAAAAACCTTTATATCATATCCTTTGTTAAATAAATGTCTTGCAATAGCAAATCCATCACCACCATTATTGCCACTGCCAGCAAAGACAACAGCAGATTTAAAATTTCCTCTAGAAATTATCTGATTCACAACAGAAAGCGCAGCATTTTCCATCAAAACAATGCCGGGTATTCCTAACGTCTCAATTGTGTATTTATCTATTTCCCGCATCTGTTCGCCCGTTGCTACCTTAACCATAGATTGTTCCTCCTACCAACACAATAAAATCAAATCTTCAAATTCTTTTATAAAATCTTCTGGCTATGAATAAAACTATAATCAGTTCTAAAAGGTATCCTGCAATAATATAAAAAGCTGCATCGCTAAAGAAACCCTGTGGAAAGAGGTTCACCAGCATCTCTTTTGAAGGATCTAATAGCCATAAATTATTATTAAAAAAAATCAAATGAAAATAGGTAAAATACCTATTAAAATCCACGTAAAACAAGATAAAAACAATACCTGTAATAACGGCAGATAAAATGGCCAACCACTTTATCAGCACATACAAAAAATCTCTCTTTTTTATCCAAAAATATATAATTGAGATAATCAGAAGCCCTGTTGATATGTTTCTCACCAAAAAGCCTTTTTTAAAAAGATCTCTCACATCCTCCATATGCCTGAGTTCACGCCTGTCAAATAAAAGCTTATCCTTACCTTCTATGTTTACAACTATATTAAGATCGCCTCTTTTCCCTAACAGGTACTCCTGTATATCTTTCGAAATAGCAACCAATTCATCGTATGATATTTTAACGTTTCTTGATATATTATACTTCTTAAACTCCATTCTATAAAACGCATCGTTAAATGCCACCACCTGCAAGTTGGTAAGCAGAAGCGCTACCACCATCGAAACTATAAACATCACTGCCATAATAAAAGCAAATATCTTTTGCATAATAACCCACCTTTGTACATCTCCTTTACTATTATAGCACAAAAATAATAGTCCACATCAAGTGGACTATAAAAATTTATATCGCTACTTCTACATTTTTGTATAAAAATGTATCTATGCTTTCACTTGCACATAAATCAAAGTCAACTATGTACTCCTCTATAATATCGTCCATTACTTCCCACAGATGATACGGTGAAAGAGCCAGGTTAGCAAAGCGCGCGATAAGTTGTTCCACCTTTTCCCTATACGGGCTAATCTTTTCATAAACCTGAGAATACTCTGTCCCATGGCTGTCAATGACAGTAATCTTGATCCCGAATCCCGGTATAACTGCGAGGCGATCTCCAACATACAGCGTCACGCAGTTTTCCACCATTTCGTACTCATAACTCAGATTTTCCTTGGCGTCCGTTTTATACACTTTAATCCCCCTCTAAACATTAATAATAAAAATGAAGTAAATAAACATATTTTATCTATTCTATACGTTTTCACATAATCCTTCTTTTTTTCAGAATTTTTTTTTCGACTTTATTTTGCATAAAAATTCAAAAATATTACATTTACAAAACTCGTGTCGAACATAGTCGAAAATTATATATATCTATGGGGCAACCATCCTCTTTTTACACACTCTCTGAAATCCCACTGGCACTTCCATTCATTGTTGCTATCCACCTCAATTTTATAGCTCCAGAAAAACCAGCCCGCGGCGTTTTCGTAGCCCAAAAGCTGTGACGAGCCAAAAGCCCTCATCGCTGCTTCCTTTTGGAAAGTACTTAATCCTCTCAAAGAATTACCATCAAGACCTAACGACCATTCACCCACATATGTAGGCAATTGTCGCCCTATCTCATAGAGCTCCTCTTTTCTCTTTAGCGCCTTTTCTACGTGTCCCAGTACATCTTTGTTTTTATCCTCGTCTGTAAAACATTGATACATATGGGTATCCAAAATTACATTTGAAAACTCAGGTTCTGACATAAAGCCATCCCATATCAGAGGCCTAAATCCATCGTGTATGACCACTGCCACATCTTCATTCATATGCTTTCTGACCCTTTCATAACCTCTTATGTAGTAGTCCTTTAATATATCTTCTGGCACATCCCAGCGTGGTTCATTTAAAAGTTCTACTCCGATCACGTTATCATAAACCGCATACCGCTGTGCCAACCGCTCAATGACGTCCAGAGACCTCGCTACATTTTCCGGATGTTTATGCCACTCCATAACACCCATTATACCTCCGTTGTCAAAACCATTCTGGCATCCAGGAGCCGCATGTAAGTCTAAAAGCACCCCTATGCCATACCGCGAAGCCGTCTTTACCGCCCAATCCAATACATCTATAGCTCCGACATAAGGTTTTGTATCCCCGAAAATCCAGTGCCCAACTGGTATACGTACAGCATTTATATCAACGTTTGCCAACCATTTAAAATCCTCTTCTGTTATAAACGTCTCCCAATGCTTCCGTAAGCGTTCTTCTGCTTTTGGACCAAGTTCCTGACAAAAAGTCGTCTCATCTACGGCCTTTAAACCTTCAAAAAGAGATGGCGTCATCCACTTTTCCAGTACTAGCCAGCCACCCAGGTTTACTCCCCTTATTTTTTTCTCCTTATTCATAATATAAATCCCCCTCGTATAATATGATTTGTAATCAACCAAAAAGGTCGACCTTTAACAAGATTAATAAAGATCTTTGATATTTAAATATTGTTTCTTTAAATTTCACCATGATTAAATCTATCAAGTGCCACTTGATACTTATGCATACATCGCATAGCTACTACCCATGGTTGGGAAGATGGGTTGTCAAGCCCGAACGCAGTGAGTTCATTTTAGGCTTGACTACTCATCGACCAAACATATAATCCTCTCTGCGATGTATGCTCGAT
>NZ_FQVH01000043.1 GCF_900129075.1 Caldanaerobius fijiensis DSM 17918 | reverse complement strand
TTCCGGCTGAACTCCGGCACTCAGGCTGGTCATAGGTCTGGCTTAGCTGCAGGGCTTGTCCCCAAGCCCCTGGCTTCAGCCATGGGGTCTATGACT
The DNA here is from genome assembly GCF_900129075.1 of Caldanaerobius fijiensis DSM 17918. Taxonomy (NCBI): domain Bacteria; kingdom Bacillati; phylum Bacillota; class Clostridia; order Thermoanaerobacterales; family Thermoanaerobacteraceae; genus Caldanaerobius; species Caldanaerobius fijiensis. The sequence continues at coordinate 17,459 of NZ_FQVH01000043.1, read as the reverse complement.
TTTTTATCATTACTGGTACCTTATTTGGCTCAATTTTATTTTAGCATTTATACCTGACATCCTTCCACGGGTAAACCCGTGGGGTTCTTTCCCCACGAGGCCGTGGTACGAACGGTTTTATACTTCGCGGCTGTTCAAGCAAGCCTTATGCAGCCTGTTTGAACGTCCCCTGTTCACGGCCTTTCAGTGTGGTTTTTCTCCACACAAACAGGTTGACCGCAGGGCGTGCCAGCGCGCCCACTACTCCTGACTGAATCGGCACAGCCGCTCCAGTCTCACGGAAATACCTCTGCAAGATGTTGTACGCTCCCACATCCCGGTGGATGGGCTTTTTTATCTTCATTTTTTCGATGGGAAAACCATGAACGATAGGAATCGTCCTGCTCACCCAGGATTTCCTGCGCCGACTGGGACGGCAGCAGCTTGTACCAGCGGTTGGTTTTAAGTTCCCGGCATTGCTCTGCAAAATCCGGTATTTTTCCGGTTTCGTTCCACACAACCCTCCTGTGGTAATTGGCTACATTCCAGAGCTTCGTGGCGAAAAAGCCCAATAACCCCAAAAGCAAAGCATCATTATCGGAAAGATTGACCACCTTGACTTTGACGGTTTAAAAAAAGAAAAGTAACAATATAAACAACCATATTTTCTTACAAAAAAATAAAGCCCGGGACAATTAACCGGAAACTATCCTGAGCTTTATTTTTTCTTACACCACTTTTCTTATTTTCTCCTTTCTCAACGCCAGCAGGTAATCGTCAATGCCCTTGTACCGTCTATCCCAGTCCTTGATACGCACGTCAAAGTCGCTTTTCTCCAGCAGGCTTTTGAGCGTATCCTCGGCCTTCTTCACATAGACGTTCGTTGCTTTGTCGGCGTCAAACGCGATGTACACTCGTTCGGCATAAAGCTCTTTGAGCACCTGCTCTATGCCGCGTATCGAATTGACGCCGGGCACGGCAATAAATGTGTATCGGCTGAGGTGGTGATAGTGATAGGTAAGGCTTTGATGTTATCTCTTTTTCTTACAAAGAAAAAAGCTCGGGGCAATTTTATTTGCCCCGAGCTTTTTTCTCTTTTAGTATCAATTACCTGATTCTTTAAGGACTTGCAGAAATTTTCTGATTGTTATAATTTTTTATATACATCTCCACGGTTGCCTATGCTTAAAACAAGTATTAATAGTTCATTTTCTTTTATTGTAAAAATAATCCTGTAATCTCCAACTCTTAATCTATAAAGAGATTTATAGCCTTTAAGCGGTATTACATTGCCTTCCGGAAGTTGACTGATTGCTCTTGCAAGTCTTTTCTGTTGTTCGGGAGGCTGACTTGCCAAAAATTTTGCAGCTTTTTTTTCAATGATTATCTTGTGGGTCTTTTTCATTAATGCCAGCCTCCTTCAAAACCTCCTCGAACGGTATAAATTCTCCTTCTTCAAGTGCTTTTTCTGCTTCTTTTATAAGCTGCAAATCCAATTCATCAAGTTCATCATCTATTATCTCTTTTAAATTCTTGAGTATTATTAAGACCTTACCCATTTTTTCTTCCGGTATTGAATCTATTAATTTATAGGCCTGTTCCTTTAATGTACTCACAGAAATCACCACCATATTATGCATTCCTCCTTTTATTTTATCACAAAACTCCTTTTTATTACACAACCTTTTTGACTTTTTCCTTTTTCAACGCCAGCAGGTAGTCATCCACCCCCTTGTACCGCCTATCCCAGTCCTTGATACGCACATCAAAGCCGTTTTTCTCCAGCAGGCTTTTGAGCGTATCCTCGGCTTTCTTTACATAGACGTTCGTCGCTTTGTCGGTGTCAAATGCGATGTACACTCGTTCGGCATAAAGCTCTTTGAGCACCTGCTCTATGCCGCGTATCGAATTGACACCGGGCACGGCAATAAATGTGTACCTGCTGAGGTAGTGGGCGACATCAGCTTTGAGCGGGCCTTCGGTCACGAGCACCGTTTTTGCGGGTCCGCCAGATACGCCGATCCACGCATGGGCCGGTGTGCCTTCAGGCTTGCCTTCTGACGAAAACCAGCAGTATTTCTTCTCTTCGTCATTGTTGTCAAGCCGCACCTGAAGGCCCTGTATGCGGCCCTGCACGTCCCTAACCGGTATGAAGAAGCCTGAATAACCGCTGAACGTCCAGTTTCCGCTGCTGTCCTTGTAAAAGCCGGGCACGCCTTTCAAATCGTACCCGTCATTTACAAGGGTTCTGCAAATTTCCCTCCTTTCTTTTTTGTAAACGGGTGCCGACCTGTACAGGTTGTATGCGATGACTTCCCAGGACAGGCCGCGCTGAATCAGGTTCTTCAAGTGTTCCTTGCTCAGCTTCAGCCTGCTCAGGAATGCCCTGTACACCCTATCGCGGGTTTCAAGGCTCGCAACGGGGTTTTGCGGCACCCGTTTTATTTCCACCTTTGGGCTTTCGTCGTCCATTTCCATGAGTTCGCGATAGGCCTGCTTGTTGTCAATACCGTGCAGCCTCGCATAAAGGCCTATTGCGAACCCCTTTTCACCGCACCGGACGCAGTGATAGGCGTCCTTTGCGATGTTCAACATCAAATGCCCGTACCGCGGGTTGTCCGTATCCCCACAGAAAGGACAGCGGGCCATGTACTCATCCATGCCCGCCCGCTTCAGTATCTCAATGCCGCACTTGATCGCGACATTGAGGATTGACAATCTGCTATCAGAAAAGTCTCTCATCTTATATCAGCTCCTTTCCGCGGATTGAAGTATATTGCGTTTTTGTGCTCAATCCCTTTGTTGTAGAACTGTTCGGGTATGAGCACGGTTTTACCTGCGGAAAGAAGCCGTTTGATCTGCGCGGGGTCGTCCTCGACGTATACGTCGCCCTCAAGGGATAACTTATCTGGTGTGAAGTACACCGTATCGCTTTTAACGCCGTTTCTCGCAAGCCAGATGTACGTTGCAGGCATCAGATATCTATTTCTTGCCGTCGCGAAGCACACTTCCGCACCGGCATTCTGAAGTCCTACAACCATGTAGAGGGTATTCACGAACGGCTTTGCTTTCATGAGTATCTCAACACCCTTGAAGGACAGCCAGAAATCGTCGTTGAGTTCCGGGTTGGGATAGACGCTTGTGTCGTATCCCAATCTTCTCAACACCCCGTTCACGTCTGCGACGGTGTTGTCGATGTCGCAGACGACTATTTTTCCCTGCGCGGTTTCGAGCAGGCTTGTAAACTTTTTTGCGTACTTGACTTTCCCGCAGAAATATGCGATACTTTTCATGAAAGGTTCTCCTTTCCGTTTTTGGATTTGAATATGAAAAAGGCAGGGGTTTGAATTTTCCCCGGCCTTTTTGTTTTGGAATAATGTTATTTTTGCTCACCTTCAGTCCTGCTTCCAACTTCGGTCAGTTTGACCGATGTGAAAACACTCATATCAAATTCCTCCTTTAAAATTTTTAATACAGCAAAAGGCAGGGAGTTTGATTTCCCTGCCTTTTTGTTTTGAGACTTACTTATTTTTTGCTACTTTCTTGAGTTTTGCCTCCGACGTTTCTACCCAATCCATTATTTCCAGCACAACCTCATGGAAGTCCTTATTGAACGGGTAGCCGTCGCAAAGGAGCTCGTCATCATACTTTTCCATCTCTTCCAAGAGGTAATAGGCAGCCTCCTGGAAGTTCATTAGTTTTTTGATTAAGTTTTTATACATTTCAAGTTCCTCCTCTTTTTGAAGTTTCTCTCTCATTTCCATCAGCCTCCCCTTGAATTTCTTGAAAATGAAAAAAGCAGAAAGGAATTTTCTCTCTGCTTTTCGTTTTAGAAAATTATTTTCTTACCTTGGTGATGTTATTTAATGACATTTTCAGGTTTCTATTATTTTTCATCGTCGGTTTTTTTATCTTCGATAATTAACCCTACACCTTCTATATATTTGACCGGTTTGCCTTCTGGGGGGCCTTCAGGCCCCCAATCATATTCAGGAGTCTCAACAAGATCGGCGTTTAGCCACTCTTGGTCTTCTTTTTTCATCTCTTTTTGATTTTTTTGATCCAACGTTGCTTGCTTGTTTTTGTTTGTATTCTGTTCATCGTTCTGATCTAACAACTGTTCTAGTAGTACGATTTCTATTTCTTCTATGTTTTTTAGCCTTACGTCGTTAGTTACAAACACATCTGCATTTTCAGCTATTCCCGTTGCAATGAATATTGCATCTGGAGTTTTTATCTTATATTTAGCGCGTAGTTTCGCAGCAAGTAGCGATATATCTTTGTCCACTTCTTTAATTGTTAGATTTGGAAATGTAGCAAGCAATACTCTATATTTATCTGCGAGTACCACATTTTCTTCTTGAAACGGTTTTGAAAGCAGTTCGGTATATACGAGGACTGAAGTTACAGCGAAAAGCTGGCCTTTTTGAATTTTATCAAACAAAGATTTAACCGGAGAAAAATAGATTTCGTTTTTCTCCATAAGATATATAAACAAGTTAGTATCCAAAGCGACTTTTTTACCTACATCTATCTGTCCCATTCTGTTCTCATCTCTTCTATATATCTTGTTCCTCCGGCTTTTTCCCACATCTCTTTACCCAAGCCAGCTAAAGCGTCTACGTATGATTCAGGACGTTTCATAATTACTAACTCTCCGGTTATATTGTCATAATCCCATATAATATCATCTTCAAGTTTTTCTATAATGTACTTTATTGTATCGATTGGTATCGATACTTTTTTGACGTCCTTTATATCGGTCACGGCTTTTGACATAACCAACACCACCATTTCTTTATTCCTCCTTTTATTATAATCATTTTTTAGAAACAAATAAAGGCAGGAAGAAATTTTCTCTCTGCCTTTCGTTTTTAGAATCATGCTGCCGTTGTTTTTTGCTCTTCCTTGAGCTTTATCGGCAGGACGAATGCCGCAAAGTTATCGTCCTTCACGTATACCGGTGATATTGGATCGGCTTTTACAAATTTTAGCGCAATATTTTCGCTTTCTATTTGTTTTAGGACATCTATCAAGTATCTTGTATTGAAACCGACACGGAACTCTGCATCAGCTTTTGCTGAAATACTTTCTTCTACCTTGCTGGTATCCGATTGAGCTGTTATTAAAATTTGATTGTTTTTTATATTCAGCACCGTCTTTCTTTCTCTTGCATCATCGAACACCAGCGAAGCTCTTTCCAACGCTCCGTACAGGTCATCCTTGTTCACCCGCACGGTTGCGCCGAATTCCGCCGGTATAATCTTCTTCCAGTTTGGATAATTCCCTGCAATTCTTTGTATATTGATTACCACGTTGGGCAGTTCAAACGAAACTGTATTTCCAGAGGATGGTATGCATATCTGAAGTTCGTCTTCATCCGCACTGCACAATCTTGCTATTTCCTTCACGTACTTTGCAGGCAGTACGAATGAAGTTTTTATTTCGTCTTCGCATATTCCTTTTATCGTGGTTACTGCTATTCTGTATCCATCACAGCCAACCAGCGTCATTCTGCCGTCCTCTATTTCAAAGTTCACACCGGTTAGCGCAGGCATGGTGCCTTCCACCGGAGCGACGAACGGCAGCACTTTGCTCACGGTTGCTTTGAATTCCTGCTGGTTTACCTGCAGGGACGTTTGAGTAGTCTGACCGAACGGTTTTGGGAAGTCCTGCGGATTGTATGTGACAAGTTCAAAAGTGGCATTATTGCAGCTGAACTTGCAGGAATGTTCATCTGTTTCAATTGTTATGTTATTGTTCGGTAAGCTTTTAACTACATCCTTAAACAGAACGTAGTTGATGCAGGTAACACCGGCTTTTTCCTGTTCGACATAGACAGTACCCCTTGCCGATGCCGTACCGTCTATGCCGTATATCGTCAGCTTGCCGTCTTCAGCTTCCAGCAAAACCGCCTGCAATACTGGAAGCGTGCTTTTTTGCGCAACCGTCGTTCCGACGGCCTCCAACACATCCATTAATTCCTCTTTCAAAACTTCTATTTTCATAAAAACTCCTCCTTTTAAAATTTTTAAATTGCTTTAAAGTACCAGAGAATATTCGTATTAAGCCTCCGGCATTTCAAACCAGTTTCTTCCGCTTGCAATGGCTATCCAGATCTCTCTGAAAACTTTTTCTGCCTTTTTGGGAGAGTATGTTCCCAAAATGGCAGAACCGTTTCTGAGAGTTCCGCATACAAGTCCTCTGTCATCCAGGTTTTCTACGAAGATTTCACCTTTTATTTCAACGATTTTGTTTTCACCTTGCACTTTGATCCACATTCTCATATCCTCCTCTCTTTTCTACAAAGTTCTTGTTGTAACCAGCTCGTCTGTGACTGCTATGGCAAACTTGGCTATTTCTATCCTGCTCTCCCCACCGGTGTAAATAGCCGGTTCGCCGTATATTTTGCAAAGCTTGTTTAAAAGCTTTGTTGAGGCAATCAGAGCATCGTGAGCGATTTTTCGGTTTCTATCAAGATTAGCAATATACTCGCGATACTCTTCGCCTTCCAGTCTGTATCTTGCTACCGTCAGTGCACCTTCCATATCCGCAACAGTTTTTGCATAGTGGTTGCAGTCTTTAATGTAATCCTCCACTTTTTTGAAATGAAAAAGGCAGAGAAATCAATCTCTGCCTTCAACAATCTTTTTGAACTGCTCCATGCTTGTTTCCGGCAGTACCGGAAACCGCGGAAGTGCGTACGGGTCAGCTCCCTGCACCACATACCCTCGTTTCGTCGTGAATGCCATTGTGAACCCTGCACGCTTCAGCAGGTTTATCAGGTGTTCGTTGTACGCTCCGTACGGGTATGCAAAGTACGGCGTTCCGTTTAATATCCACCTGCTTGCCAGAAGATCGGCCATGATGTCGCCGTCGCTTTTGACAAGCAGGTACGGCACGCCGTTTTGTGCACTGTGCATGTTGTAGGTGTGGCTGCCGTACGTGAACACATCTTCCGCCTTTCTTATTTCGTCCATCGTCATGTGCGGAGTGGATACGGGCCTTGTGCAGTGCGGCGAATTTTGTATTGAGCCTGCAATGACGAATACTGCAGCTGTGTACCCGTATTTTTTGAGTATCGGATAAGCCAGCGTGTAGTTGCTTTCGTACCCATCGTCCATGACAATTGCAACGCTTTTGGGCGACAATATCTTCTTGCCTTGAATGAAGTCCTGCAAATCTTTAAGCATTACTGTTTTGTACCCGTTGTCGTGCAGGTACTTCATCTGTTCGGCAAACTCTTCAATGGGCATTGCTGCATCGTTGCCTTTGAACCGTTCCGCCTGCTCCTGCGTGTAAAAATGGTGGTACAGAAGCACGGACACTTTTGTTTTATCCTGTGTCGCTGCATGGATTGAGCAGGCCGCGGCAAGCAGGACGGCAACAGCAATACATAGAGCTGACAGTTTTTTAAACACCTGAACTCCTCCTTTTTTTCAGACAACAAAAAAAGCGCGTCCAAAAACTTATTCAAAAGTTTTTAGACGCGCTCAATCCTTCTTTATCTTTTAGTTGACTTCTCTGACATTTCTTTTTTGTAAATATTCCTTAACGGTTGGCCCCGTTGGCTTCCTCTCGGGGTCTGAAATACTCAAGCATTCGACGGTTATTTTGTCTTTTTCAATTCCGCAGACACCGAACATGATTCGGTACGTTTTGCCGTACTTGTCGATAGTGGTGTCTACAAAATCGTAGTCTTTTGGAATGTACGAAAATATTTGACGCATCCTTTTTTCTACGTTTTTCTTTGTTATGCCGAATGCTTGAATGTCTTTTTCAACATCTTCAGAAATAAGCAGTTCAAATTTCATACTTACACCTCTTTCTTTAAATTGTCGAAAGAGTGCATTGAGGCATAGAATGAGTATGCACTGTTTCGACCAACGGCATACTCGTTATTCAATTTTTAATTTATATATATTATAACATCCGTATGGTATTTTGTTTTGAACTTTTCTGCTTTGTCAACAACAGTTATTATCATGATTGTTTCTCCGAAATCCCTGATTTGTGCAATGATTGTCGTATTGGTCGTTTTGTCTATCAGAGCAAATCTTTGATTGTTTTTTAATTCGCCGATTTTATTTTCAGATGTTATAAGATCATTGATTATTATTTCCTTCAGAATGTTTCTTTCTGATATTCTTTTAAGGGCATGTTTGCTGAATTGTATATCTACATCGCAACCCCACATCTGCACGAACATTTTTCTCATCCTTTCTTTTTTAGGTAACAAAAAAGCGCGTCCAAAAACTCATTCAAAAAAGTTTTTAGACGCGCTCATCCAACTTTATCTTTTTAGATAGTTTCTATTTCGTTTTTATCAATTATCTGGACGGAATTTTCTACAAATTCCGTTTCCCAAAAGTCGATTTCCCCTTCCCCTTGGTGAACTTTTTGTATAGCTTCATCTATGTCATTTGCCTCAACATAAATATAACCTGAAGATATGAACGTTATGGGAACTTTGAAAATCATTCTATCCCTCCCTAGCTTTGGTGAAGGCGAAGCAAGCAGGGCAAAGGTTGTTTCCGCCCGCTTGCTTTACATTGCTTCTTTTTGCCCCAAGACCTCGTATGACTCAAGCACATCTCGTTCGCCCATTTTTGTTATTTTGCAGTCTTTCAATACTGCATATTGTCCTGCTTTGATAATAGGCCTTGGGTCTTTTGGATATACTACCCTGCCGTTCTCGCCGTTCGTATCACACACCTCGATTCTGGCAAACTTTTTGCCATTGATGAGTTCATATGCGATCGATTGCACTATTAAGCAGTCGTTGAAATTTGGTTCATATTCAGATACATTTGGTACGGTATTGTTTTCGGTCTGCTCCTCCGACGTATTTTTAACCTGCTCAACCGGCTCCGGTTCGGGTTCGTCGTCCGGGAACAAATCCTCCGGCAGATCGTCCGAATCCGGCAGCTCCGGTTCGCCGTCAACTCCACTGTTTTCCGTTTTTGGTTCTTCCTTGGTCGGCTGGGGCTGGGGTTGATACAGATTTAGAACATATATGGTTTTCGGCTTGCCGTCGGCCGTCACTTTTATTGGGTTTCTTACCAGTTTTAACGGTATACCCGCTATGTGGCCGCCGTTTGCAGATTTTATGATGTCAATTGCGCTGTTGATGTTTACTATGGAATAGTACGAGCTGGTGTCTATCTGCCACACACCGCCGGGTATTCCCTGAATAAGGAATTTTAGATTCCCGACGGATTTACAGTGTTTCTTCTTGTAGTGCGGACACTCCATGTACAGGCATGGAATTTCCTTTATCTCGCCTGTCTGGGCGTCCACCTGCTGCGCCGTTTCGCCGTCACCCTTGCACAGCAGCTTACCTCCGCCGTAACGTTTCAGCCACTGCGGGAAGAACCTGTTGGGGTCGTCCGAAGGGAATATGATATCCAGCTCTTTCGGACGGTCGCCGTATATAGACTTAAAAGCGTTGACAGAACTCTCAGGCGTGTTCTCGTCAAGTTTGACCACGAAGTAGTCCACCGCACGTGGATACTTCGCGCCCTTGTTCGTTTCATCCTTTACGCCGAGGTGGATTTTCCCGATCCTCGGCAGTCTCCTTATTTCCGATAAACCTTTAATCATCTTACATTCCTCCTTTAAAATTTTTTACTTGCAGTAACTAAACCCGCACCACGGACAGTAAAAGCATCCGCTGCCCGGAACTAACTGTGCTCCACAGTCCGGGCAGGTGACCCTGCTCCTGTCCGGTTGGATGGAAGATACGGATACGATACCCACATCGGGCAAATCGTCCGCATCCTCCAGCTTTCTGAAGGCCACACGCACGTGTGTGCCTTCCCCGGTGCGGATTTCTGTTATCGTCCCTTTTAGTCCACGGTACTTTCCCTGATTGGCCACAACACGCTGGCCAACAAAGAAAGTGCCGTTAATTGTCTTTATTTTTTGCCCGTACCTGTTAAGTACCATAAGAACCTCTCCTTTCTTTATTTAAAAATCGATGAGGAAGAATCAATCTCCCTCATTGATTTCAATAACGAACTTTGGAGCCTGCTCGACGACCTTCACCCCGTCCACAATCTCGCCGTTTTCATCAACAATTTTGTCTGCGATGACGGTCGCGAACTTCTTCAGGCTCGCCCAGTCCGGCTCTTCTTTAACACGTATAAATTTAGATTTACCGGACTGTTTTAGCCACTCAAGCAGCTTTGTATCATCTATGATAAACTTGGGTTGCTGTTGCTTGAGTATTAACTTGCCAGCAGGCAGACTGTATGATAGTTGAGTTTTGCTCTTTTTGAGGGCTTTTTCATTAAGGGTTTCAAAGTATTCCCTCAATTTGCCCTCGAAAAAGGCAATTGAACTGTCCCCCCGCCTTTTTTGTTGCTCAAGCCAATCCTGTATCTGTCGTATTTTGGCCTGAGCAACTTTCTCCTTTCTGGCATATTCGGCCTTAAGGGCCCTGATTTTTTCAATGGCCCAATCGGCCGTATTGTCATCCTTTATATGCCAGACTTCGTCACCGGTGTTACCGAGCTGATCGTCGATCAGCTCTTCCACCGGTTCGATGTTTTCTGTTTCAATGGCTTCCAATTCAAACATTTTTCTCTCTCCTTTCTCTCTTGACGCTATCTCTGCCGAATGAGTATCCGCTTATGAAGCAGATACCCATTAACAGCAGCACCGCAACCGGCACGGACATGTTCATCTCTCCTTTCCGTTTTTGGGAAAAGAAAAAGCACATCCGAAAACTTTTTAAAGTTTTGGATGTGCTTTCTACTTGTTATTTGAACTAGTTATTTAAAAAGAATGGCACCGATTATTGTTACCCACATTGTTATCAAAATACCAATTATCCATTTATTATACCCTTCTACATTGCTTAATCTTTTATCCATTTGTTCTAACATACCCTCTATTTTTGCTATTCGTTCACCATTCCTGTCATCGGGCATTTGACACCACTCTCTTTCTTTTTTCCTTATTGCCATTATATCATATTCCCCCTTGTTTTTATACCGCCGCCTTCTTGCTGACATACGTCGAAAGATCCATTGTAACCTGTCTTTCGGCGTATATTTTTCTTGCGCACGTCGGCCCCAAACCCAGCTCAACCGAGTGCGGGTTTTTCAAGGGCCTTCCGCACCTTTGGCACGTCGGGTGCGGTTCAGGCACTCTCTGCATTGTGACATCCTCCTTTCCGTTTTTATTTCCCCAAAACAGCCTGCCGGAAGTCCTCAAATGACCTGTAAAGCCGTTTGAGAGCAGTTTGCGTTTGGTAAACTGCATACGCAAACTGCGGACTGAGCTTCGCCAGTTCCCTCCAGTCGCTGGAGTGAATTATATAACTCCCGGCGAAGCTCATGAAGTTATGTTTCCCTCCCGGCAGTCTGTTTTGGTCTATAACATATCCGTCGCCGCAGCTGCATTTGAAGTACTGCAAGCCGTCAGCAACGGTGTTTTCCTCTTCAACTTTGCCCCAGAATCTCTGAGCGGCTTTATATTGCATGTTCATTCAAATATCCTCCTTTCGTTTTTGGAAAGCAAAAAAGCGGGTATTCAAAACACATTTTTGTGCGTAAAAACCACACAGCGTTTTGGATACCCGCTTCCTCCTTCGTTTTTTTTGATATTATTTGAACCATTTATAAAGATAAGTAATTGCAATGATTATTATGATAGTAAGGCAGGTTGTTGCCACGATTGCAACGGCACCGACCATTGTTTTCACCTTCTTTTTTTGATATAATGGAGGCGGAGAGGTTGTTTTGGATAAAAATATATACGCCGTATGAGCTGTGCAACGTGCAGCTCATTTTTTTATGTCTTCTTCAGCTTCGATGTTGACTTCAGCTTTAACCTTATCCGCTTCAATTTTTGCTTCAAATTTAACTTTGCGGTAGCCAGATAAGGCTAAAATGGCAACAATACTTACAGCTGTGGTGCAAAATATTAAGAAGACTGCAATCAGATTGCTCATACCGTCCCACCTCCTCCTGTAAACTCAACCTCCCCGCCGTGTTTGAAAAAAATATGAAAGAGGAGGTGGGACATTGCGTATATATTTTTATAAAAACAGGCACAGGCCTGTTTTTACCGTTTTTAGATACCAAAAAAGCGGGTATCCAAAACGTACTTTACCGTGCGAAATTGCACGAACGTTTTGGACACCCGCTTCCTCCTTGAACACAAAAAGGCGCAGAGCCACCCCTGCACCTTTCTGTTCTTTTTGAAACGAGGACGCGCTGACAGCGTCCTCGTAACTTCTTCCACCTTCCATTTCCCCGCGCCAGGGTGTTGCAGCACCCAGTACAACCCTTTCGGGAAAGGACGTATACGGGTTGTTGAACGTCCTTTTACGTTTTGCCCGCCCTTGTGTTCCCCCGGTACTAACGGCCTGCAAAACCTCCCGTGGAACACTCGCCTGAAACCTGCCGGGTCTGTCTGTCCCGGAGGTCCCGCATTCCTGCGGCATTTCTCAGGCTCGGGTACGTGTGCGCGCTCATCTCTCACCTTAAAACGTTCCGTCAATTGTGAGAGCAGCACGCACATTGTTCGCCACAGATGCCGAAGGCGCTTACGTCACGGTACCCCAATCCGCGCCACTAACTTCAATCTATTTTCTATTATAGCACGCTTTTTTCAAAATGGAAGATGTGAAAACAGAATTTTTTTAATTTTGTGTCGGACATTTTTAAGTGAATCATTGTCGGACATTTTTGAAGCAAAATTAAGGGTGCTGTCCCTCTTTTCTGTACCACTTTATTGGCTTAACCGTACAGTACAGCACATTTCGTTTTATGTTCAATCTGTTTATGATATCGATGTCTTGCACCACGACGATCGTGTTTTCCGTCCTGACCCTCTCTATCGCCGGGCCCAGTATCACATCTTCCTCCGTGACCGCCGTCACATCGTACACCTTTCCGCCCGCATGGAACGTGATTATGTACGGAAAGTCGGCCTTCACGTGCCACTTCAAATCCTTTGAAAAGTGCACGAGCACCTCAAGGGACATCAATGTCCTTATGTCCGGTTTGCCCGCCGGTACCGTCAGCACATCGCCGTGTTTTTCGACGTATCTCTGCGATATGAGCATGTTTATATCCTTATCCGCACATTTTGTGAGTGTCTTTATTTGGTTTTTCCCTGCGCAGCCGTATTCCTTGATTATGTTTAAAGCCTGTTTCTGCCTGTGGGTAAAATACACGGTATCATCTCCCTTTGGTTGATTTTCGCGTGGCACAAAAAAGAGGGCAGCATCAAACCGCCCTCTTCACCACCCTCACCATTTTCGCAGTTATTTTCCCTTCCTTTTCGTTTATCCTCGTGATTTTCACGAGCAGTTTGTCGCCCGGACTGACGTTGAAATCCGACCAGTTGGGCAGCACGCACAGCGCATCTACACCCTGTTCCAGATTGACAAACACGCCGTAGTAGTCCATACCGGTTACCGTCGCAAGGTATTCGCCGCCGACAGAATATTTCTTCTTTATCGTCGTTCTTGGATCGGGTTTCGTCTCCTTTATTGACAGGGTTATCTTTCCGTTTTCCAAATCCAGCTTCTTTATCTTTGCCAGCACCCTGTCGCCCACCTGCACATACTCCGACAGGTCCCTGACAAACCCGTAGTCAACTTCGCTTTTCGGTATCCTTGCTTCGATACCGTAGGCCTCGACGTACACGGCATCACGGCCGACGGCATCCACCCTCACCTGTATTATGTCGCCTTCTTTATGCTTCGGAAGTTCCAGCTTCCTTCTCAGCTCCATGGCGTACTTCCTGCTGGCCATGGCCATCTCGTTCTCCGTGTCTATGGCCCTCACGACGAAGTCTATTTCAGCGCCCATCATACTCCTTATGACATGTATATCCTCACGCACGTTCATTTCTGAAAACGGGATTATGACTTTGACGCCGTTGTAGAACACGACGGCGCAGGGTATCTCCTCATCGCCCCATTTTACCCTTTCCACGGCACTCAGCGTGCCTGTTAAAATCTTTCCGCTCTGCCTTGAAGCATATATATCGATCCAGTTCTCCATCTTTATAGCCATAAATTATCATCCTCCCCTTGAAGTTTTCGACATTATTGATTTTAGTACAAAAAACTCATCTCTGCAGAAAATCAGTCCTTACGGTCCTTGTCGTTTCTCTCAAGATAGATCACTTTCGCAGGGTTACCACCTCCTTTGTTTTTTCTCAAAGCGGCTTTGAAGTCGTCAACCCATATCTGCACGTAGTCGGCCTTCTCCAGCCATTTCTCCCTTTCCTCATCGTCCATCTCCGCAAACTTGTCAGCATAGTACACGTACGGTGAGACCTTTTTCAGGAACTCGCTCACGGCGTATGCGTAATCCACGTAGTCCGGCTTACCTGAAATATTGTGTTCGTACTTTTTTTCCGAATGGTATTTCAAGGTTTCATATTCGGCTTTTAATTTGTTGTAGCTTTCGTCCTTTTTCTCAAGTGTCTTTTTCAGCTGTTCTATCTCTTTTTGCACTTCTTCAATTTCCGTCTGCAGTTCATCGCGTTTTTTCTTCAGCATTTCGATTTCCTGCCTCACGTTGTCCGGGATGACATCCTCCGATTGCTCCAGCTCCCTCACCTTTTGTTCGGTTTCAATTGTTTTGCTTTCATAGCGCTTCAACTCATCGCCCTTTTTCATCAGCTCCTGACGCACGGTTTGAAGCTCGATATCCCTCTGTGCGTTCTCCTCTTTCACCCTGTTGAGTTCCTCGATTAAGCTCTGGATATTTTCTTCAGCTTCTTTTCGGATTGCTTTGGCCTGCTCCAGCGACATTTTACCAATCTCATCGCCCAGCACGGATACCACCTGCCTCTGCACCTCCTCATCCAGATATGCAAGTTGTTCAGCTGACTTTGACGACAGCTTTCTCTCTTCTACAAGTCGCTGCAGTTCGGGAATTAAATCGTTGAGCTTCTTGAGTTGTTTTAGTCTAGCTTCACTTATACCGATGTCTTTCGCTAAGTCCGATTGTGATTTCATCCAAGAGCTACCGGGTAGCTCTTGATAATTGTTTTCATCTTTTCGGCTTCCACCGTGCTTTATCCCGTATATCCTTTCCAGCTCCAAAATACATCTTGCCATCTTCATCGGGTTCAGGTTACCAAGCCCTCTCTGACGCAGGTTCGTCTCAATCAAGTCCTTCAGTATCAGGTCCTCAGCAGGCACGCCGTTTTTGTCGTGGTAGTCTCTCACCTCGCACGGCACCTGCTTCAAGCCCAGCTTCTTTGCAGCCCTGTACCGCTGGTTGCCCGATACGATCAAATAGTCGCGGGTCACGATGAGCGGCACGATTATGCCGCTCGTCCTGATGCTCTCCAGAAACTCCTTCCATCTGTCTCCCTCAATGTCGTCAAAGAACTCGCTGTTTCTCGGATGCTCCCTTAAAAGCGACACATCAATCATTTCCATTCTCATCAACCTCCTTAGAATTTTTCTTGAGGCTGCTTTCCACCCGCTTCTTAACGGATTCCGGCAGCTCCCAATCGTCTATCATTCTCAGTATATCGTCAACGTACTTGGACGGCAGTTCATCGTAGGTTGAGACGTTGTAGGCGCTCTCTATGCTGTTCCACACCGCAGCAAAGATCATCCTGCTCGCTTCCTTATACGGCCAGCCGTTCTGCTCTGCAATCTCCTTCACTTTTGCTTTGACGTGCTTCTTGACGTTCTTCTTCTCAGCAGGTGAAAGGTACACGCGCCTGTTGAGGATTTCCTCATGCTCCGACAGAACTGCCTTCACTTCCTGAAACTCTTTTGCAAAGCTCTCCACAAACCTGCTGATTTTGTTCTGCTTCTCTATCACCTGGCTTATCAGCGGATTCGCAGGACGCACCTCACTCATTCTTTGCCACCTCCTGATAGGTCACGTTCAATCCTTTTTTCTCGCCTTTCAGGGCCTCCTTCATGCCGTTCACCCATGTTTCGACCGCGCTTATCTTTTCAAGCCATTTGCTGCGTTCGCTGTCGTTCAGCTGAGTAAACTGCTCGCCGAGGTACACGAGCGGGGACACTTTTTCCAAAAACCTGCTGACGTTGTAGCTGAAGTCGTTTATATCCAGAAAGTTCAGCGGTGTTGCCCCGTGCTGCGTCTCTATGTTTGACTTCAGGGCGTCGAATTCGAGCTTTAAGCTTTTGAACGCTTCTTCCTTCTGCTTTATCGAGCTTCGCATGTGTTCCGCCTCCTTCCGTGCTCTTTCAAGCTCTTCCTGAAGCTCTGCCTGCTTTCTTTCAAGCTCTTCCATTTCCGCCTGCGCTGCTTCGGGGACCGCCTCTCCGCTTTCAAGGTCTTTCATTCTCTGTTCGAGCATCCTGATTTTCGCTTCGTACTGGCCTATGAGTGTTTCCTTGCTGTTCAGCTCCTCCTTCATCTTTGCAATCTCCGCTTCCTTTCTGCGTTTTTCCGTCTGTATCTGATTGAGCTGCTCTGCAAGCCTCTGCATGTTCTTCTCAGCCTCCTGCCTTATGCGCTTTGCTTGGTCGTTCAGGTCTTCTCCCAGCACGTTGAACAGCTGCCTCTGCGTCTCCTCGTCGAGGTATGCAAGCTGCTCTCCGGCTGTTGATGATAACTTTCCTTCTTCCACAAGTTTCTGGAGTTCGGGAATTAAATCGTTGAGCTTCTTGAGCTGCTTAAGGCGGCGTTCCGTTATTCCTATATCTTCAGCAAGTTCTGTTTGAGTTTTAGAAAAAGGGGAAACTGCTTCCTGTTTTTCTGTTCCATTACTTACATTATTAGGTCTACCTCTCTTTACTCCATATATCCTCTCCAGCTCCAGAATGCATCTTGCCGTCTTCATCGGGTTCAGATTCCCTATTCCTCTCTGTCTCAGGTTCGTTTCAATCAAATCCTTCAGTATCAGGTCCTCTTTCGACATCCCGTCCCTGTCCTGATACTCCCTTATCTCGCACGGCACTTCCTTCATGTTCAGCTTCTTTGCTGCCCTCAATCTTTGGTTGCCGGATACCACAACATAATCCTGCGTTATGACTAAGGGTACGATTATCCCGCTTGTCCTGATGCTCTCCAGAAACTCATCCCATCTCTTACCCGTGATGTCGTCGAAAAATTCGCTGTTTCTCGGGTGCTCTTTCAGTAACTCCACGTTTATTAATTCCACTCACACCGACCTCCTGAAATTTTGTTTGAGTTTTGCCCCACAAAAATGGGCACAAAAAAAAGCAGGGTGAATCCTGCTTCCAAGACCGTCTCCATTCCTTCAGAATTGCCTCTGTTTTGCGTGATTTTTCGTTAGGCATAAAAAATATCGTCCTTTGAAAAATCGTGCGTTTGCAAACGCTTTTTGTGCGTCCTTTTGCCTCCTTGTTTTTGACAATTCAGAAAAAGTTTCTCTGTGAGCCTCTTTTCTCAACCGCTCCCCTCACCAAAAAGCATAGCGCGGAAGCCCCTGGCTTCAGCCATGGGGAGGAGCGCATGCTTTAATAAGCTGCTTTCTCTTTTTCATACTGCCATCCA
>NZ_FQVH01000042.1 GCF_900129075.1 Caldanaerobius fijiensis DSM 17918 | reverse complement strand
CGTAAGGATACACGCAAAAGAGTATGCTGATTTTTACTGCAAGAAGTACAATGAGGTTACCAAACACCAGCATAAGAGAGCCCTCGTCTTAACGGCACGTAAGCTTGTAAGACTGGTCTTTGCCTTGCTGAGCAAAGGCCAAATCTACCAACCGGGAGGTAATGGATAGATTTAGTAAATACATTTAACTGAATATCAGCTAAGTTTCCTTCCATTATTATCCAATATATGGTGGGTTTATTAAGTGTTGCCTTTTTTAGAGTTTTTGAGGCCTTTATTTTTCAAGGTTCCAAAAAATACTACTTGACATTACACCGCTTGTCTTTAGCTGCCAGCATTGCTACGGGTAATACCCCCGATACAGATTTAATTTCACCGCTTAAAGACAATTCTCCCAAAAACATAAATTGGTTTAAATCCTGCGGCACATAGCCACAAGCAGACAATATACTTATAGCTACAGGCAAATCGAAAGAAGGCCCTTCTTTTTTTCTATCAGCAGGTGCCATGTTAACGGTTATCTTTTTTACAGGAAATTCTAAACCTATATTTTTGATAGCCGCTTTTACCCTCTCTCGAGATTCTCTCACCGACGCATCAGGCAAACCAACTATTTCAAATAATGGCAAGCCATTAGATATGTACGTTTCCACTTCTACGGCATATGCATCAACGCCGTATAGGGCAGCACTTAACACCTTCGTCAACACCAGCGACCACTCCTCAAATTATAATTCGACATAATAATGGTAATTCCTTTATTTAAATACAAAATTAAGAGGATAAATCTGATCTAAACAAAATCAAAAGCGTCTTTGATCAGATTTATCCTCTTTACCTCCTCGGTATCTCTATCTATCCATATCTCTACAACATCAAATCTGCATGGTTTATTGCGCAATTTCTTTTTGTACAAATACATCATGGCCATATGACTGATCTTGGCCATCTTTCTTATATCTATTGACTCTGATGGTGTACCATAAACTTCACCTGTGCGGGTCTTGACTTCTATAAAGCAAATTACATCATCATCCTGTGCTATAATATCTATTTCTCCCCGACTGCCTCGAAAATTTCTCTCCAATATCTTATATCCCATCTGCGTCAAGTAGCTTTCTGCTATCCTTTCTCCAAGAACTCCCAAATCTTTATTATTCATGACCTATATCCTCCGGTAATTCCAACGTAATATTACCTAATCTGCCGGACCTGAAATCGTCAATTACTATCTTTGCTGCTTTAAGCGTGTCAACCTCTCCACCTTTTATTAAACAGCCTCTTTTTTTGCCGATATTTACTAAATTTGTATAATTATCATCGGATAACCTATCTAACTTATATTTCTCCAATAGTACTTCGGGATACCGCTGAACTATTCTCTCGATAAATTTAAGCGAAAGCTCTTCAAAATCCAATAAATCATCATTTATAGAACCCACCAATGCCAGCATATAACCTGTCATCTCATCCTCAAATTTAGGCCATAAAATACCTGGCGTATCCATATATTCAAATTCATCGCCAATCCTTATCCATTGTTTCCCCTTTGTAATTCCTGGCTTATTTCCCACTTTGGCTTTTGTAGAGCCTACCATGGCATTTATTAATGTAGACTTGCCCACATTAGGTATGCCCAGAATCATAAGCCTTATAGGGACATTAACATATCCCACCCTCATTAATTTTTCTCTCCTATTTCTCATCAAATCTCTGGCAGTTTTAAATATGTCATCGATCCCTTGGCGATTCTTAGCATTGGTTTCAACTATATTTATACCTTTATCATTGTAATACATTATCCATTTTTTATTAGCACTACTATCCGCCAGATCTGCTTTGTTAAAAACAATAATCTGTGGCTTGCTGCCCAGTATTCTTTCTAAAAGCGGATTGTAACTGCTTTTGGGAATTCTTGCATCGATTATATGCAGTGCTATATCGATATGTTTTAGATTTTCAGCTATTATCTTTTTTGTCTTGGCCATATGGCCAGGATACCATTGAATCATAATCTCACCTTTTAAATATAAAAGGGACTTACGTCCCTTTTATAATATTTTATAATATTATAATAGTTCTTTTATTCTTGCTGCTTTTCCTTTTTTATTTCTCAGGTAGAATAACTTGGCACGCCTTACTTTACCGCGTTTTATAACTTCTATGCTATCTATTCTTGGAGAATGCAGCAAAAATGTCCTTTCTACTCCCACACCGTAAGATATCCTTCTTACGGTAAATGTAGTCCTCAGCCCTTCGCCTTTTTTGCTTATGACAATACCTTCATAAGCCTGAACTCTTTCTCTATTTCCTTCAATAACTTTAACATTCACTCTAACCGTATCGCCTACATTAAAGTCAGGTATGTCCTGTCTGTACTGCTGCTCTTCTACATATTTAATGTAATCCATCTATTTTACCTCCTTTCGATTGTTGCATTTAATATTTTCACATTCTAGCTCGAAAATTATCTGCAGGTCTTCCTGCGATAGCTTCGCGTCTGCTAGTAAATCAGGCCTTCTGAGCATTGTTATCTCAAAAGCCTTTTTACGCCTCCACCGCTTTATTAACTTGTGATTTCCCGACAAAAGCACTGAAGGCACTTCTATTCCCTTATATACCGCAGGCCTGGTATACTGAGGATATTCCAGCAGCCCATCATTGAAAGACTCCTCATCAACAGCACCCTCAGGTAAAACACCCGGGATCAATCGACTCACGCTGTCTACAAAGGCCATTGCAGCAATTTCTCCACCTGTCAACACAAAATCGCCCAGTGAAATCTCATCATCCACTTCTAGATCTATAACCCTCTGGTCGACACCCTCGTAATGGCCGCAAAGGATAATTACATGTTCCAATTTAGAATATTCTTTAGCAATGCGCTGATTATAAACCCGTCCCCTTGGTGACATATACACAACCCTTGATTCATCTTTTCTCACACTATTGATAGCCCTGGCTATCGGTTCACAAGCCATCACCATGCCCGTTCCGCCACCAAAGGGATAATCATCTACTTTCTTATGCTTATCCAGAGAAAAATCCCTTATGTTTACAAGATTCACCTGGATAATGCCGTTATTTATTGCCCGCGATATAATGCTCGTATTGAGCATTCCGTAAAACATCTCGGGAAATAATGTCAATATATCAAATTTCAACTACCATCATACCCTTTTTAATATCTATTTGCTTAACATATTGCTTTATCGCAGGAATCAACACTTCTCCATCGGGACCATTGACAACATATACATCATTGCTTCCCGTTGATATGACATCTGTAACCTTTCCCATACATACCCCATTCACATTGTACACTTCAAGATCTATAATGTCACCTATAAAGTATTCATCTTCTTCAAGGTCTATAGCATGATCCCTATCTACCTTTAACAAACCTCCAACAAGTTTCTCTGCCTCTTCGCGAGTGTCTACTCCTTTTAGCTTGAGGATAACCATATTTTTATGATATCTGACGTTTTCTACGTCGTATCGAGTAAATTGCTCTGTTTTTTCTAAATATAGCCACTTCAAATGATCATATCTATTGATATCCTTTGTAGTGGGGTATACCTTTACTTCACCCCTTATGCCGTGAGTCTTGACGATTTTCCCGATAATCAAATACTCCAGCATATGTTATAAAATTTCCACCATAACTTTCTTATTCTGCTTGATAGCTGCAGTCCTCACAATAGTCCTTATAGCTTTCGCGGTTCTACCTTGCTTTCCTATTACTTTACCCGTATCATCTGGCGCTACTTTGAGTTCTATGATAATCGAGTGCTCTCCTTGAACCTCTTTGACCTCTACAGAATCCGGATCATTGACAAGAGCCTGTGCAATAACTTTAACTAATTCTCCTAAAGATGCCAAGATAACACCTCCATTTCACGCACTATATAATACCCTGTGACTTTAAAATAAGTTTCACAGTATCTGATGGCTGTGCGCCTCTTTTTAACCACATCAAGGCTTTTTCCGCGTCAATCTTGATCTCTCGCGGCTGTGATATAGGATTATAATATCCTATTGACTCAATAAACTTGCCATCGCGAGGAGATCTGGAGTCTGTCACCACAACCCTGTAAAAAGGGTTATTTTTTGCTCCCATCCTCATAAGTCTTATCTTTACTGCCATTTTTTCACCTCCTTCTAAAATTTATTACACTAAAATCTCCCAAACAGCGGAAACTTCTTCTTTCCTTTTTTCAAATCCTTATCTATATCTTGAAATTGTTTCATCATCTTCCTGGTTTGTTCAAACTCTCTGAGAAGCTTATTCACATCCTGTATACTGGTACCACTGCCCATGGCAATTCTTTTTTTCCTGCTGGAATTGATTATAGAGGGATTAGCGCGCTCTTCTGGGGTCATGGATTTTATAATTGCCTCTATTTTAGTTATCTCTTTTTCGTCTACATTAAAACCTTTCAATTGTTTCTGATTTAAACCCGGTATCATCTCTAATAACTGGTTTAAAGGACCCATTTTCTTAACTTCCTGCATCTGGTCCAAAAAATCCTGCAGTGTAAATTGATGCTTACTTATTTTCTCTTGCAGCTCCATTGCTTTTTTTTCATCAAACGCCTGCTCAGCTTTTTCGATAAGGGTAAGTACATCGCCCATGCCGAGGATACGCGATGCCATCCTATCCGGATAAAAAGGCTCTATGTCCTCCAGCTTTTCGCCTATACCTGCAAACTTGATAGGTTTACCTGTAACAGCCTTTACTGAAAGAGCTGCACCGCCTCTGGTGTCACCGTCTAATTTGGTCATCACTATACCATCTATCCCTAATTGCTCATTAAAATTCTTAGCAATATTGACGGCATCCTGACCTGTCATAGCATCAACTACCAGCAGTATTTCGTGAGGTCGTACCTCTGATTTGATATCCTTTAACTCCTGCATCATTTCTTCATCTATATGCAATCTGCCAGCCGTATCTATTATTATTACATCATTGCCGCCCTTTTTGGCCGCACCAATTGATGCTTTAGCAATATCCACGGGACTTATATTTTGTCCCATTGAAAATACCGGAATACCTAATTTATCTCCCACTACCTGCAACTGCTTTATAGCAGCGGGTCTGTAGATATCACAAGCTACCAGCAAAGGGTGCTTACCTTGTTTTTTCAAATAACCGCCAATTTTTGCCGCAGTAGTCGTTTTACCTGAGCCCTGAAGGCCAACCATCATCAAAATAAACGGAGAACCTGCAGAAAGATTCAGTTTGCTCTGAGTAGAGCCCATCAATTCCGTAAGCTCATCCCTTACTATCTTTATAACGTGCTGAGCAGGTGTCAGGCTCTCTAAAACCTCTGCTCCTATACATTTTTCTGAAACCCTGTCTATAAAATCCTTTACTACTTTAAAGTTGACATCAGCTTCCAGTAATGCCAGCCTCACTTCTCTCATAGCATCTTTGATGTCTTTCTCAGTGAGTTTCCCCTTACCTCTTAATTTTTTAAACACATTTTGAAGCTTATTGGCTAAATTTTCAAAAGCCATTTAACAAAACCTCCTGATTTTCATACCAATTCCTCTATGACCTCATTTAATTCCTTTATTATGTCAAGGAGCTCTGCTTTTTTATCCGCTGGCATCACTTCCCCAATCTCTTTTAATCGTTTGAAAGCATCTTTTAATTCACCCTGCTTTTCTTCAAATCTCTTTACAAGGCCTAATTTCTTTTCATATCCCTCCAAGACCTTTTCAGACCTCTTAAGGACATCAAAAACCCCTTGTCTTGATATATGAAGTTCTTGCGAGATCTCCCCCAAAGAATAATCATTCAAATAATACATTCTAAACACATCTCTTTGCTTTTGTGTCAGTAGCTGTCCATAAAAATCAAAATACGTGTTAAGCCTTGTTCGCTTTTCAAAAGCATCTTCATTCACCATGTCAAGTACATCACCTTTACATAGGGTATCACTAAATTTATCATTTGTCAAGCTGAAAAAAGAGCATCTACAAATTCTTCTGCTGAAAAGGGCTGAAGATCATCAATTCCTTCTCCCACGCCAATATATTTTACCGGAATATTCATTTCAGAACAAATAGCCACGACAATACCGCCTTTAGCGGTTCCATCTAATTTCGTTAAGATAATACCCGTAATATCTACCGTTTCCTTAAACATCAATGCCTGTTGTAACGCATTTTGACCTGTTGTTGCATCGAGTACTAAAAAAACCTCTTTATTGGCTTCTGGATACTCTCTTGTAATAACCCTTTCAATCTTAGACAATTCATTCATAAGATTTTTCTTATTGTGAAGGCGTCCAGCTGTATCACATATCAATATGTCAGCATTCCTTGATTTAGCAGCCTGTATTGCATCAAACACAACCGCCGAGGGATCGGACCCCTCCTGATGTTTTATAACTTCTACTCCAACCCTATTGCCCCACTCTTCTATCTGTTCTATAGCCGCAGCCCTGAAGGTATCTGCAGCCGCCAGAAGTACCTTTTTGCCATCTTTTTTATACATATGGGCCAGTTTACCTATAGATGTAGTCTTGCCAACGCCATTTACGCCTATAACCAGTATCACGGAGGGTCCTGCTTTTGTTTCAGCATATTTTTCATTGTTGTTTAAAATATCGTATAATTTCTGCTTTAACAAGTCTCTCACTGCCTCCGCATCGGCTAATTTCTTTGCCCGGGCTTCTGTTTTAATCTGATCTATTATCTTCAGTGTAGTATCTATTCCCATATCTGATGTTATCAAGATTTCCTCCAGCTCGTCATAAAATTCATCGGTTAATTTTTGATGGAGTTTTATGATCTTCTCTACCCGCTCTGTTATGCCCGTACGCGTCTTTTTAAGACCTTCCCTTAGTTTATCAAAAAATCCAAACGCCATTCAACTTGCCTCCTCGTCTATTTTAACAGATATAAGCCGTGACACTCCTTGCTCAGGCATGGACACGCCGTATACATAATCTGCCACCATCATGGTACCCCGTCTATGGGTTATGACGATAAATTGTATCTTCTTAGATAATCTCTGTAAGAACACTGCAAACCTCTCCACGTTAGCCTCATCTAAGGCCGCATCTATTTCATCCAGGACACAAAACGGTGATGGATTTGCATACAAAAAAGCAAATAAAAGTGAAATTGCACAGAGGGCTTTTTCTCCTCCGGAAAGAAGCTGCATATTCTGAATCCTCTTGCCCGGCAATTGTACTTCTATGTTTATACCTGAGTGCAGAACATCAGAAGGATCCACTAAAGCAAGCTTTCCCTTGCCTCCACCGAACAATTCTTTTAAAATCATGTCGAAATTTTTGCCTATCTGCCCAAATTGCTTAATAAACTGCTCTTTCATGGCTTCATCCAGTTCATCGATCACTTTCTGGACTTTAAGAAGCGATTCTTCTAAGTCTTTTCTTTGGGTATCAAGAAATGCATATCTTTCATCGACTTTTTTGTATTCCTCTATGGCACCTTTATTAACATCTCCCAATAGCTCTATTTCTTTTTTTAAATTTCGAATCTCGTCGGCATTAACATTTATATTTCTTCGAAATTGCTCGGCTTCTTCCCGTGAAATGTTATAATAGTCATCCAACCCCTTAATAAGATCGCTTTTTCTTAACTCCCTTTTTGTCCTATTTAGTTCACACTGCATCTTCTGGTCCAATACTTCCTTTAATTGAGCTTCTAATGCTTTTAAATTGTCAGCTATATTTTCCATTTCTTTTTCAAAAACACCTAATCTAGCCTCTACATCGCCCATTGAAGAAACTATGCGTTCTTTTTCCTCAAACCACTCATGCTTTTTCTGCAAAAGCTGTTTTCTCTCCTCTTCTAAATCTGCAATTTCACTCAAAATAGTCCTATAAGCAGATTTAAATTTGCTTAATTCATCATCCCTCTGATTTAATGCACTATAGTATTCTTCCTTTTGGCGCCTAAATGACGACAACTGCTCTTGATATTTAGCTTTTATAACCTCTATTTTAAAGAGTTTTTTTCGCAGTTCTTCAAATGTCTCCTTATATTCTTCCCATTCTTTAGTACTTTTTTCGCTTTCCTGGGTATATGCCTGTATCTGGGCAGTGAGCCTTTCAATTTCATCCATTATCGTATTTTTTTCTCTCTGAGCTTCTCTTAATTTCCCTTCTAAAAACTCAATATCCAGCCATAGTTTCTTGCAATTTATGTCAATTTCCTGTAAGGCTTTCTCGTGTTCGTCTTTTTGCCCTTTGAGCATTCCTATTTCTCGGCGCATATTTTCGATCTCGCATTCATTTAAATTTATCTGATTTTTAAGCTCTTCACACCTCTTCTGATAGCTTATGAGTTTTTCCTTTAATAAGCGCTGTTCTTCATAATTCCCGTAAAACATCTTGTTTTTATTTAAACTACCACCCGTAATCAAGCCAGCGGGATAAATTATTTCTCCATCTAGCGTGACAATCCTATATCTATGAGGATACTTTCTGGATACCTTAAGAGCATTATCTATACTATCGCAGACGATGATCCTATCAAAAAGATACCTAATCGCTTTGTCAAATTTTATGTCATACTTTATAAGCTTTATAGCATAATCAATAAAGCCTTTTTCGCCGTAAAGAAATGTCTCATAAACAAATTTGACATCTTTAATGGTATTAAGTGGAATAAATGTAACCCTGCCAAAGTTGTTTTCCTTTAAATATTCTATCAAAATCCTTGCCTCGTCATCAGTCTTTACGACTACATTTTGTAAAGCTGATCCCAGAGCAACCTCAATAGCTACCTGATAAGCTTCAGGTACATCGATTAAGTTTATTACAGGCCAGAAATCCGGCAAATCAGTGTTCTTGTTTTTTGCATCAATTAAAGCTTTAACGCTTCGAGTTATTCCATTTTCTGCTCCTATATCCTTCATCGACGAAAGCCTTATCGTTAACCTGTCAATCTCCGCATTTATCTTTTGATAATCGCTCCTATAGCTTTCTAGAGATGCTTTTAACTCATCTAACTTAAGTAAATTTTGTTTTAATTTTTCGTCTATTTTATTTAGCTCGGATAAAATACTATCGCCCCGATTTTTTTCCGCATCATATGCATTTCTTTTTTTATCTAATGAACTGGCGATATCCCTCATATCTTTATTAATGTTATCCAGTTGTTCTCTATCTTTTTTCAATAATTCGTTTAAATAACCTACTCTCACATAAACATTTTGGGAATTATTCGCAATATTTTCTTCTTCCAAAACATTTTTCAGGTTTGCAATTTTTAATTCCAGATCCTGTTGATACTTATCTATTTTTTTTAAAAAAAGCTCTTTTTGTTTTATTCTTAGCAAGCACTCATTCAATCGAAACTTCAAATTGGCTATATTTTTTTCAGTTTTTTCAATTTCTTTTGTATAGCTATCCATGTCCTTTTTTCTATTGACAAGGCGTTCAATAATAACGTTATATTGGCCCTCTATTTTTTCTATGTTTTTCTCAATAGCTACCAACTTCTGCCGCAATTCTTCTGCATTTTCTTTGAAAAACCTATATTTTTCCTGTTTTTCTTCATTTTCTAATTTGTAACGGTTCTTTTGATTTTCGATGTCTTCTATTTTTCTCTGCAGTATAGCTTCTTTTTCTATATATGATTTTATATCTTCATCTATCTCATCCAGCTGATTTAAAATCCCATTTATCTCAAGAATTTTCAGCTTTTCACTTAGCTCTATGTATTTGTAAGCTTTATCTGCCTGTTCTCTCAACACAGAACGCTGCGCTTCTACCTCGCGTATGATATCCTTTATTCTTTGAAGGTTATCAGCTGTCTCTTCCAGTCTCTTCAGTGTTTCCATCTTTTTATACTTGTATTTTGATATACCTGTTGCTTCATCAAAAATTTCCCTGCGGTCTTCCGGTCTGGAGTTTATGAGCTTTTCTACCTGACCTTGCCCTATGATGGAATACCCGTCCTTACCTATTCCCGTATCGTACAAAAGGTCATTTATATCCTTTAACCGGCAGGGTGTCCCGTTTATAGTGTATTCGCTTTCACCTGATCGATATAATTTTCTACCTATAGCTACTTCTTCATAATCTATAGGCAATGTGCCATCACTGTTATCAAAGGTTATAATAACAGAAGCAACCCCCAACGCCTTCCGGGTGGAAGTCCCTGCAAATATAACATCCTCCATTTTATTCCCTCTAAGGTTCTTTATGCTCTGTTCTCCTAATACCCATCTTATAGCATCAGCTATATTACTTTTCCCACAGCCGTTTGGTCCTACAACTGCTGCAATACCTCCATTAAACTCCAGTTCTACTTTATCTGCAAATGATTTAAAACCGTATATCTCTAGTTTTTTCAGGTACATCTACTTAACCTCCGAACATGGCAAGACCTGCTATCTCTAGCAGGTCTTCATCTTACCTTGGCTCCACTATAAACTTAATTGCCGTTCGCGTTTCGCCATCGATCTCGATTTCAGAAAAGGCTGGTATAGCTACAAGGTCTATTCCGTTGGGGGCTACATAACCTCTGGCTATAGCTATTGCCTTTACCGCTTGATTTATAGCTCCTGCACCTACTG
Organism: Caldanaerobius fijiensis DSM 17918; assembly: GCF_900129075.1. Classification (NCBI taxonomy): domain Bacteria; kingdom Bacillati; phylum Bacillota; class Clostridia; order Thermoanaerobacterales; family Thermoanaerobacteraceae; genus Caldanaerobius; species Caldanaerobius fijiensis. Next base: position 7,123 of record NZ_FQVH01000042.1, on the reverse strand, counting down.
CCTGTATCTCAGCAGTAGAATTTTCCCTCAGCACTGCTGCTATAGCACCTGCAACAGCCTTCGGTTGTGACTTAGCCGATACTTTGAGTATTTCCATATATAATCCTCCTATTTTATTTTATTGTGTTATTGCGATATTATTTATATTCTACATACACTTGTAAATTCCTGCTTTTTGCATATTCTTTTTTAGTTAATTTAAATCGACCTTTTTCTGATAGCAGGATCATTTCATCCTTTCTTATAGACTCATGGCATTTAATATCTATTATCAATCCATAATCGTTATAAAATCTCACTTTATTCGTTTTCTTCATCCCTATAGCGTTGGAAAAATCCTTAGGGTTTACGATTAAATGCAAATTACTCCCACCCAGCTGCTTATACGCATATACCATCATATTGTACATTATTTTGGATTCTACCAATTGTCTGAATGCTGGGTGAAATGGCCCTGCTATCACATCTCCGTTTTCATTTATATCTTCTGTAGGCTGTAATCCCACCCTTATAACATCGATATCGTAAAGTGAAAACATTAACATAAGAATACTGCAAATATCCACGGCTTCATCAAGTTTTAATGGGACATAACACCCATTTTTATACAATTCCTCCAACCGAGTACCTCTTATGACAAGGGTAGGATATATCCTTACAAAATCAGGTCGAAGCTTTATAAGCTCTGCCGCCGTATATATATCTTTCTCGATAGTATCACCTGGTAAACCTATCATCATCTGAAGGCCGAGCCTAAAATTATACCGCCTTATCAAATTCACCGCCTTATGTACATCACTAGCTGTATGTCCTCTTTCTGCCAGTGATAATACATAATCGTCCATCGACTGTACTCCAAGCTCTATCTCTTTCACGCCGTGGGATAAAAGGTTATCAAGTATTGATTCGTCGATATAATCAGGTCTTGTAGAAAGTTTTAATCCACTTATACTGCCATCCTCTAAATAGGGCCGTACTGCGTCCATAAGGCTATTTTGTACTGCTACAGGGATTGCTGTGAAACTGCCTCCGTAAAATGCAACCATGATATCTCTATCAGACGCCGTTTTTAAGTATTCATCAATTTTTTTTTAACATATTCAGGGTCTACAGCTTCTCTTTGACCTGATATCTTTTTTTGATCGCAAAAGACGCAATTATGAGGACAACCCCTATGTGGAACAAATATAGGTATTATCATACAATCACTCGCTGTACTTTTTAAATATAATGCACGCATTCTGTCCGCCAAATCCAAAAGAATTGGATAGTGCGTATTTCACATCTCTCTCTATCCCTGTATTAGGAACATAGTTGAGGTCACAATCAGGATCAGGTGTCTTTAAGTTGATTGTTGGATGTATAAACCCCTGATCTATAGCTAACAAACAAGCAATAGCTTCAATAGCACCAGCAGCGCCTAACAGGTGCCCTGTCATCGACTTAGTGGAACTTACAGCCAGTTTATAGGCGTGCTCTTTAAACACTGTTTTTATAGCCATGGTTTCGTACTTGTCGTTGTACTCTGTCGAAGTCCCATGAGCATTTATATAATCGATATCCTCCGGCTTAATTCCCGCATCGGCAAGAGCAACCTCCATCGCCCTAGCTGCTCCTTCACCTTCTGGCGCCGGCGCCGTTATATGGTATGCATCACATGTCACACCATAGCCTACTATCTCCGCATAAATTTTAGCACCTCTGGCAAGTGCCATATCCAGCCTTTCTAACACCAGCACCCCTGCGCCCTCTCCCATGACAAAACCATCGCGGTTTTTATCAAACGGCCTGCTGGCTTCATGATAATTGTCATTATTTGTTGATAGCGCTTTAAGCGCTGAAAAACCTGCCAGTGCCATAGGGGTAATAGATGCTTCAGAGCCTCCTGCTAACACTACATCGGCTCTCCCACTCTGTATAAGCTTAAAGGCATCGCCTATAGCATTGGTACTGGATGCACAAGCACTGACTGTAGTTTCATTAGGCCCTTTAGCTCCAAACATTATGGCGATTTGTCCCGCAGCCATATTGGATATCATCATAGGAATAAAAAAAGGACTAACCCTGCCAGGGCCTTTTTCTATCATAATCCTAAACTGCTCTTCAAAGGTTTCTATACCTCCAATACCAGAACCCATAATAACGCCAAATCGATTTTTGTCCACAGCATTTAAGTCCAGATTAGCATCCTCAATAGCCATTTTAGCTGATGCAATGGCAAAATGGGTATATCTATCCATTCTCTTAGCTTCTTTTTTGTCAATGAAATCTGTAGGATTAAAGTCCTTTACCTCTGCTGCTATTTTTGTAGGATATTCAGATGTATCAAATTTAGTTATTGGGCCAATACCGGATTTTCCTGACCTTAGTGCTTCCCAATAAGCATCTTTACCTATGCCTATCGGTGTAACACAGCCTATACCCGTAACTACAACTCTGTTGTTCATGTTATTCACCTCAATAATCTCAGCATATCTATATCAAAGGCAAAAGCCATTATAGTTCAAGGCCCGCAAATTGCGGGACCTATAATCACTCTTCGCCAGTATGTTGTTTAATGTATTCCACCGCATCACCTACAGTAGAAAGTTTCTCAGCTTCTTCATCTGGAATCTCTATATCAAATTCCTCTTCCAGTGCCATAATCAACTCCACCACATCCAGTGAATCAGCTCCTAAATCATCAATAAATGACGATTCCATGGTTATCTCATCTTCTTCTACACCTAACTGTTCTGCAACGATTTCTTTTACTCTGTCAAATACCATATAAAATTTCACCTCCTTCCCATAATAATATTATATCGCCATACCTCCGTCAATACTAATTATCTGCCCTGTTATATAGCTAGCCTCATCCGAGACAAGAAATGCAACCAAATTAGCCACATCTTCAGGCTTACCAAACTTCTGCAGTGGTATAACCTCAAGCATTTTGTTTTTTATGTCTTCTGATAGCACAGCGGTCATGTCCGTTTCAATATATCCCGGTGCCACAGCATTTACATTTATACCTCTTGACGCCAGTTCTTTTGCGATGCTTTTGGTAAGACCTATTATACCGGCTTTTGATGCGGCATAATTTGCCTGACCTGCATTTCCCATCAATGCTATTACTGATGAAATATTCACAATTTTCCCATACCTCTGTTTTATCATCTGCCTTGATACACACTTTATACAATTGAACGTGCCTTTTAAATTGGTATCTATAACCATATCCCAATCTTCTTCTGTCATCTTCAAGATGAGATTATCCCTTGTAATTCCGGCATTATTTACAAGAACACTTATGTTCCCGTACTGCCTTATCACCTCATCTGTCATTGCTTTAACTTCATCAAGACATGATACATCGGCTTTTACAGCTATGGCTGTTCCTCCCTTGCTGCGTATTTCTTCAACGACCTCCTGAGCCTTTTGACTATTATTGGCATAATTCACTGCGACAGCATATCCTTTTTCTGCTAATTTTAGAGCGACGGCGCGTCCTATTCCCCTAGAAGCACCTGTTACAATAGCTGATTTCATTTTAGCCCCTCCAAAGCGCGAAGCGTCTCCTCAAGGCTTTTTACATCCTCTACGTTCAACGAAACCCTGGTCTTATCAATTTTTCTTACAAAACCGGACAAAACCTTACCAGGACCCAGCTCTACAAATACATCAACACCATCCTGTATCATTCGCTCAATAGTAGCTTCCCAGAGAACCGATGAATATACCTGCCTTACCAGCAGATTTTTTATATCTGATTTATCTTTTATGTACTGAGCATTAACATTAGAAATAACCGGAAGCTTAAGATCGCCAAACTGGATTTTATCCAATGCCTCGCCCAGTTTTTCTCCCGCAGGCTGTAGCATGCTGCAGTGAAATGGCGCGCTTACAGAAAGCATTATAGCTCTTTTCGCTCCTTTGCTCTTTGCGATCTCAATAGCCTTCTCAAGAGCCTGTATTTCACCAGCAATGGATATCTGTCCAGGACAATTAAAATTAGCCGGCTCAACAATGCCATACTGCGAAGCCTCTTTACAGACATCCAATACCTCTTCATTGGTAAGGCCTATGATTGCAGCCATGCCGCCTTTCCCTAAGGGTACAGTCTCCTGCATTAATCTTCCCCTGAGTCTTACTAATGGTACAGCATCCTCAAACTTTAGAGCTCCAGCATTTACAAGAGCAGAATACTCACCTAGACTTAAACCTGCTGCTACATCCGGATTAAAACCTCTGCTCTCCAGCACTCTAAGGCATGCTATACTCATGGTGAGTACCGCAGGCTGTGTGTTTTCAGTCTTCATAAGCTCTTCATCAGGCCCTTCAAAGCACAGCTTAGCTATGTCAAATCCTATACTCTCATTGGCCGCCTCGAAAACCTCTGCCGCTTCTTTATAATTCTCAGCCAAGTCTTTTCCCATACCGGTATACTGAGCTCCCTGCCCAGCATAGATAAATGCCACCTTTGCCATATTACATCTTCCCCCTGACTTTTTCCAATACCTCTTTAGCCTGCTCCAATATATCTTCTATTATCTTTGCAGCAGGCTTTATTTCATTGACTAAACCAGCAATCTGGCCTGCCATCACTGACCCATATTCTACGTCACCATCTACCACTGCTGCCTTCAATTTTCCTGTCCCTAACCTCTCTAATTCTTCTACAGGTGCATGATTTTTTTCCAGCAATTCAAATTGTCTTGTCAATTTGTTTTTCAATACCCTTACAGGATGGCCTGTAGGCCTACCCGTTACTACTGCATCTCTATCTCCTGCTTGCAAAATCGCTTTTTTATAATTTTCATGAGCTGTACACTCGCTAGCACATATAAATCTCGTACCAATCTGTACGCCACAAGCTCCTAGAGCCAGAGCAGCAATAAATCCCCTGCCGTCAGCAATGCCCCCTGCTGCTATTACAGGGATACTCACGGCGTCAACAACCTGTGGAACCAGCGCCATTGTTGTTAACTCACCTATATGACCTCCCGATTCTGTCCCTTCGGCGACAATAGCGTCAACGCCCTCTTTCTCCATGCGTTTTGCCAGCGCTACCGACGAAACAACAGGCACCACTTTAATTCCCAGGTTTTTAAGCCTTTCTATGTACTTACCAGGGTTGCCAGCACCCGTAGTTATGACATCCACCCCTTCTTCACATATGACGTCAATGACCTCATCCACAAATGGCGACATTAACATTACATTAACTCCGAAAGGTTTGTCTGTAAGCTTTTTAGCCTTTCTTATCTGCTCCCTTACAAAGGACCCAGGAGCATTCCCAGCACCTATAATTCCAAGCCCTCCAGCATTAGACACTGCTGCAGCCAATTCTGCGGTAGCAACCCATGCCATCCCTCCTTGAATAATCGGATACTTTATACCAAGTATATCACATATTTGAGTATAAAACATAAAAAACCTCCTATTTAGCCCATTTGATTACGGCAGATCCCCATGTCAAACCCGCTCCAAATCCTACAAACAATACCACATCGCCTTTATGAATTTTATCTTCCTTTAACGCCTCGTCTAAAGCTACAGGGATGGAAGCAGATGACATGTTCCCATATTTATCAAGATTTACATACACTTTATCATATGATAGAGATAATCTTTTAACCGCTGAATCTATAATCCTTATATTGGCTTGATGCGGGATAAGAAAATCTACATCATCAGGTGTTAATCCACACTTTTCTAAAACCTCTACCGATGCACTCGCCATCACCTTTACTGCAAACTTAAATACCTCCTGCCCATTCATCTGTATGGTATTGAGCTTTTTTTCAAGGACTTCTTCCGATAATGGCATACGCGAACCGCCACCAGGCAAATAAAGATATTCTCCGCCCTTCCCATCTGAACCTAAAACCGTGGAAAGTATGCCATAACCTTCATCCACAGCCCCAAGAACCACAGCCCCAGCACCATCGCCAAACAAAACACATGTATTTCTATCTTCCCAGTTAGTAATCTTTGAAAGAGTATCTGCACAAATTAACAATACTTTATTGCAACTCCCGGTTGCAATAAATTGCTGTGCAATAGCTAAGCCGTATATGAATCCTGAACAGGCTGCTTCAATATCAAATGCAAAAGCATTTTGAGCGCCCAGTTTATCTTGAACAATACAAGCAGTTGATGGGAAATTCATATCAGGTGTAACAGTCGATACAATAATCATATCAATTTCTTCAGGTTCGATTTTTGCATCCTCTAATGCGCGCCATGCAGCCTCCACTGCCAAATCTGAAGTGGCGGTATTTTCATCGGCTATGCGCCTTTCCTTTATGCCCGTCCTCGTCCTGATCCATTCATCACTGGTATCCACCATCTTCATCAAGTCGAAGTTCGTCAGCACCTTATCTGGCACAAAATGTCCTGTGCCAATTATCCCCACATTTCTCAATTCAGCCACTTATATCAACTCCCGACAAGATCTCTTTGTGAATATAATCGATTACTCCTCCACTCACATATTTTCTGGCTTGAAATATAGCATTTTTTATCGTTTTGGCGTTTGACGTGCCGTGGGCCTTAATGCATGCACCGTTAATCCCCAAAAGAGGTGCTCCTCCGTATTCACTATAGTCCATCTTCTTAGCAATCCTTTTGAAACCATCTTTCAGGACGAGTGCACACATCCTGGTCACCCAGTTTCTCATAAGTTCTTCTTTCATCATATCTAAAAGAAACAACGCTATGCCTTCCATTGATTTCAAAATAGCATTGCCTACAAATCCATCACAAACCAATACATCTGCTTTCCCAAAGGGTATATCCCGCCCCTCTATGTTTCCGACAAAGTTGAGATCAGATAGCTCTAATAGCTTATACACCTTTTTAGTCACTTCATTGCCTTTACCTGGCTCTGAGCCTATATTAAATATTCCTACCCGTGGATTTTCTATGTCCAGAACATAGCTACAGTATATGGACCCCATTCTCGCAAATTGCATGAGGTTTTCTTCATCGCAATCGGTATTTGAACCGGCATCTATTATCAGCATATTACCCGTTCTGGTAGGTATAATAGGGGCCAAAGCAGGTCTTTTTATGCCCTTTATCCTGCCAACGACCATAAGGGCGCCGGCCATAAGTGCACCTGTATTACCCGCAGAGA